>NZ_JAMYSN010000015.1:0-144152 GCF_040321955.1 Mesorhizobium sp. M0217
ATCCTCGGTGCGGTGGGGGTGGTGTTTTTTTGGTTATAACTCTATCTCGTTTCCATGCCAATTGGGGGGGCGGGGGGGGGGGGGTGGCCACAACGCGCCGGCGCTGGCACCCCCACCCCGCTCCGCTTCGCGGATCGACCCTCCCCACAAGGGGGAGGGTAAGGAGTCGGACATCACTGCCCCATCTTGTAGTCGAGAAACCACTTCTTGTTCAGCGCTTCCAGCGTGCCGTCAGCCTTCAGCGCCGCGATCGCCGCGTTGACCGGCTTCACCAGGTCCGAGCCCTTCGGGAAGATGAAGCCAAAATCCTCGGTGCCGAGCGGGCCGCCGATCAGCTTGAGCTTGCCGCCGGAGGCATCGACATAGCCTTTGCCGGCGGTGCCGTCGGTCAGGACGACATCGACGTCGCCGGATTTCAGTGCCTGCACCGAAGCGCCGAAGGTCTCGAACTGCTTGATGCGCGGGTTCTGCTCATTGCCGTCGAGCACGCTGTAGACGGCGGTGTAGAACGGCGTCGTTCCGGCCTGCGCGCCGATCAACCCGTCCTTGAAGGCGGCGAAGGTCTTGGCGTCGGTGAAGCGGCTTTCATCGGCGCGCACCAGCATGAACTGCTCCGAACGCATATAGGGGTCGGAGAAATCGACCTTCTCCTTTCGGTCGTCCTTGATGGTGATGCCGGTCATGCCAATGTTGTACTGGTTGTCGGAAACCGCCTGGATCATCGCGTCCCAGGAGGTGTTCTGGTACTCCACCTTGAAGTTCAGCCGCTTGGCGATTTCGTCCATCGCGTCATACTCCCAGCCGATCTGCTTGCCGGTCTTGGCGTCGATGAACTGCAGCGGCGGATAGGCGTTTTCCGTCACCACCACGACCTTCTTGCCGCCGAGATCGGGCAGCGCATCGGCCGCCCATGCAGCGACTGGCGCGAGGAAACAGGCCGCGAGGGCGGCCAGCAGCAGCTTCGATTTGGTCATGACACGCTCCAGGATGAGAAGCCCGCTTGCAGCCGGGCTCGCATGAAAATCCAGGCGCGACTTTAGCCGTCCGCAGACGGCTTGCAAGCCGGTCCGGTGCTCAGCGTCCGGTGAAAGCGGATTCCAATGCCTTCAACCAACGCGGTTTTAGAACGCCCCGTGGTGGGAATTTATTCCGTGATTGCGCCGCCGGCAAACCAGGCCCCTCCTGGACACGGGAACCCGTCAGATGACGGATCAGGATGGTGACGTAGCCTCACGCAGCTTGGCGACAAATCCGGTCAAGGTCCGGTGCAGCGACTTCAGCTCCTCGACTTCCAGCGGCATGGCGCAGGCAAGGCCTGCGGATACGTCCTTGATGCGGGCGCGCAGCGCCTGGCCCTTGGCAGTCGGTTCGACCAGCACGCGGCGCTCGTCGGCCGGATCGCGACGGCGGGTGACGAGACCAGCCGCTTCCATCCGCTTGAGCAGAGGCGTCAATGTCGCCGAATCCAGCCCCAGCGCCTCGCCGAGTTCGCCGACCGTGCTCGGCGCATGCTGCCACAGCGCCAGCATCGCCAAATATTGCGGATAGGTCAGGCCGAGCGGGTCAAGCAGCGGCCGATAGAGCTTGGTCATCAGCCCGCTCGCCGAATAGAGCGCGAAACAGAGCTGCTGGTCGAGGCGCGGAACGGCGATCCTCCCGGCGGTGTCCGCCGGGACTTCGCTGGCCCTGGTTTCGGTCTTCGTCGTCATGCTGCCTTTGCCGGAAGCGCCACGGTCGAAAGCGCCACCTCGATATTGCCTTTGATCGCATTGGAATAGGGGCAAATCTGATGCGCTGCCGATACAAGCGCTTCCGCCGCCGCCTGATCAAGGCCTTTGGTCTCCGCGGCCAGTGCGACACCAAGTTTGAAGCCTTCACCATTGGGAAGCAGGCTGACGGTGGCGCTCACCGCCGCATCGTCCAGCGGCAGCTTCTGCTTGCGCGCGACGAAGCGGATGGCGCTTTCGAAGCAGGCGGCATAGCCGACCGCGAACAGCTGCTCGGGATTGGTGGCGCCACCCTGTCCGCCGAGCTCCTTCGGCAAAGCGAGGTCGACCTTCAGCAGGCCGTCGCTGGTCTCGCCGTGGCCGGCGCGGCCGCCGGTGACGCGAGCCTGTGTGGTGTAGAGTGCCATGTCAGTTCTCCATTTGCTTTGTATACGATCATTTAGTGTACAATATAATTCGAGTCAACAGCCGTGGCGCAACTCTCGGCCGGCAATCGTTCACAGTCTGGTGAAACGAAAAAAGGCGGCCGAAGCCGCCTTTTCAAAATCCTTGGTCGAGATCTTATTCGGCCGGGGTCGCTTCCGCGGCCTTTGCAGCCTCGTCGGCGGCCTTGGCGGCTTCGTCGGCGGCCTTCTTCTCGGCGGCTTCCTGCGCGGCCTTCTCGGCTGCCAGCGCCTGCACGGCGGCGACCTTCTCGGCCTCGATGCGGGCCTTCTCAGCGTTCAGCGCGTCGCGCTCCTCATCGTTGAGCTTGCGGGCGCGCACGCCGGTGTTTTCCGAAATACGGGCCGACTTGCCGCGACGGTCGCGCAAATAATAGAGCTTGGCGCGGCGCACCTTGCCGCGGCGCACGATCTCGACGCCTTCGACCATCGGCGAGTAGACCGGGAAAACGCGCTCGACGCCTTCGCCGTAGGAGATCTTGCGGACGGTGAAATTTTCCTGGAAGCCGGCGCCGGCGCGGGCGATGACGACGCCCTCATAGGCCTGGACGCGGGTGCGGGTGCCTTCGGTCACGCGGACCTGGACGCGCACGGTGTCGCCGGGCTGAAACTCGGGAAGCTTGCGCTTGGCTTCGATCTTGGCGGCCTGTTCGGCCTCGAGCTGACGGATGATATCCATCTCAATAGTCCACTTCTTGTTCTTCCGACAGTCAGAGCGTCCGACACTCGCCTTGCAGTTCCATTGACCGCTCGGCTATGCCCTTTGTCCCCGAGACATCTTGTCTTCGAAACATTGGGCAGGGGCGACTACACCGTCATTGTTGACGGGTCCGGGAGATTTTTCTCGCCAGTACGGGCGGGCACATACAGCTATTTCACTGACTTGTCACGCCTTGGCCCTGTCTTTTTTGGTCGCATGCCACCACGCAATCGTCCAGTGCAGGGTTGCGCCGGCCCTTCAAGCTTCCTAATCCGGGAGCAGCACACTTGTCCGGCGGCCTCACAATGTCTGTTTTCGACGCAGTCCTGCTCTTCCTCGCGGGTTTTCTGTCAGGCGCCGTCAACGCCGTTGCCGGCGGCGGCACCTTCATAACCTTCGGCGCCATGACGCTGGCCGGCCTGCCGCCGATCGTCGCCAACGCCACGTCCTCGGTGACGCAGTTTCCCGGTTACATCACCTCGACGCTGGCTTACTGGACAGACATCAAGCATTTCTGGCGCGGCGCGCTGCTGCTTTGCCTGATCTCGGCTTTGGGCGCGCTGGCTGGTGCGCTCATCCTGCTGGCGCTCTCAAATCCGTCGTTCCGCGCGCTGGTGCCGTGGCTGCTGCTGGCGGCAACCGCCTTGTTCGCCGCCGGGCCGTGGCTCAAACCAACGCCGAAGCCTGGGCATGAAGCCACGGTGGGCTCTCTGACCGGTTCGCTGGCGCAGTTCGCCACCGCCATCTATGGCGGCTTCTTCGGCGCCGGCATGGGCGTCATGATGCTGGCGACGCTCGGCCTGACGCAATCCGGCGACTATCACCGGCTGAACGCGCTGAAGAACATGCTGGCCGTGGTCATCGCCGCCGTTGCCATACTGGTCTTCGTTTCCGGCGGCGTCGTCGCCTGGCCGCAGGCAATCATCATGATCCCCGGCGGCGCGCTCGGCGGCTATGCCGGCGTCTGGATCGCCAAGCGCGTGCCGCAAAACGCAGTACGCGGCTTCGTCATCGCCGTCGGCCTGTTTCTCGCCGTCTACTATTTTGCCAAGGGCTGAGCGGCGAGCAAATCCGGCCGGCGCTCCCTGGTCAGCTTCTCGGACTCGGCGCGCCGCCACGCGGCGATCTTCTTGTGATTACCGGAGACCAGCACGTCGGGGATGGGGCGGCCTTCGAACTCCTGTGGCCGCGTGTAATGCGGGTGTTCGAGCAGGCCGTTCTCGAAACTTTCTTCCTCGCCCGACACCGCATTGCCCATGACGCCGGGCAACAGCCGCACAACGGCGTCGAGCAGTACGAGCGCCGCCGGCTCGCCGCCCGACAGGATGAAATCGCCGATGGAGACCTCTTCCAGTCCACGCGCCTCGATCAGCCGCTGGTCGACGCCCTCGAACCGGCCGCAAACGATGACGGCGCCTGGCCCGCCAGCCAGTTCGCGCACGTGCGCCTGCGTCAGCGGCTTTCCACGCGGGCTCATCAGCAAACGCGGCCGCGGATCGCCCGCCGGCGACGTGTGGTCGATCGCCTTGGCCAGCACATCGGCGCGCATCACCATGCCGGCGCCACCGCCGGCCGGCGTGTCGTCGACGGTGTGATGGCGATCGCTGGCGAAGTCGCGGATCTGGATAGCTTCCAGCGACCATGTCCCGACTTCGAGCGCCCGTCCGGCCAGCGACAGGCCTAGCCCGCCCGGAAACATCTCGGGATAGAGCGTCAGCACCGACGCCTTGAACGTCACCGGTTGCCTCCGGCTTCGCGCGGCCCGCGCGGTCGGCCCTTCGCGTCGAAATCTTCTTCGCGCGGCGCGTCGCCATCCTCATCCTCGACAAGGCCGGCGGCTGCCGGGTCGACGCGGAGAAAACCTTCGGCGATCGAAACCTGAGGCACGGCGGCCTGGGTGAACGGGATCAGCACGCCTTTGCGCCCGCCGAGGGTAACGTCGAGAATGTCGCCGCCGCCGAAATTATGCACCGCCACCACCTTGCCGATGACCGCGCCCTTATCGTCGCGGACTTCAAGTCCGACGAGATCGGCGTGGTAGAATTCGTCCTCCTCGCCATCGTCGGGCAGCTTCGAGCGGTCGACGAACAGCTCGGTTCCGGCCAGCGCCTCGGCGGCATTGCGATCGGCAATGCCCTTGAAGCGCACCACCACGACGGTGTTGGCGGGCCTTATGTCGGTGATCTGGAAAACGCGGCCGTCCTTGGCATAGAGCGGCCCATAATCGGCCAGCGCCATCGGCTCGCCAGTGAAAGTCTTCACCCGCAATTCGCCCTTGATGCCGTGGGCGGCGCCGATCACGGCCATTTGCACGGGGTTCTGGGGCTTCGACATGGCTGATATCCTTTGCCCTGCTCTAACGCCCTACCGGCGTCATTTCAATGACAGGTTCTTCACCGCTTCCTAACCCGGCTGCCTGACAATGGCGGCATGCAGGAATTTCTCATCCCGGCAAAACCCGACCTCCAGGCAGCGCGCGAAAGCTGGCTGAAGATGCTGGCGCGCGAGCGCCGGCTGTCGCCGGCGACCGTCGAAGCCTATGAGCGCGACACGCGCCAGTTCCTGCATTTCCTCACAGGGCATTGCGGCGGCTCGCCTGGTCTTTCCGACATCGCCACTCTCCGCCCGGCCGATCTGCGCGGCTTTCTTGCCGCGCGGCGCAACGCCGGCGCCGGCGCCCGCACGCTCGGACGCGGCCTCGCCGGCATCCGCTCGCTGCTGCGCTTCCTCGAACGGCGCGGTCTCGCCAATGCCGCCGGTGCCGCTGCGTTGCGCGCGCCGCGCCAGCCGAAATCGCTGCCCAAGCCGCTGACCGCCAGCGATGCCAAACATGTCGTGTCGGTGGAAGGCCAGCTGGCTGAAGAGCCCTGGATCGCCGCCCGCAACGCCGCCGTGCTGACGCTGCTTTATGGATCGGGCCTGCGCATTTCCGAAGCGCTGGGCCTCAGCGCCGCCGACCTGGCATCGGAAGCCGACACCGTGCTGCGCGTCACCGGCAAGGGTGGCAAGACACGGCTGGTGCCGGTGCTGCCGGTGGCGCTGCGGGCCATCGCCGAATACCGAAAACTGTGTCCCTACCATCTCGATCCCAAGGGCCTGCTGTTTCGCGGCGCCCGGGGCGGGCCGCTCAACCCGGCCATCGTCCAGCGCGACATGGCCAGGCTGCGCTCGGCGCTGAACCTGCCCGACACCGCGACGCCGCACGCGTTGCGCCATTCCTTCGCCACCCATCTGCTCGGGCGCGGCGGCGACCTGCGCACCATCCAGGAACTGCTCGGCCACGCCAGCTTGTCGACGACGCAGGTCTATACCGGCGTCGACACGGCAAGGCTGCTCGAGATCTACGAATCCGCCCATCCCCGCGCGTGACACTGTATAAGTCCAGGACAATTTCCCCACGCCGGTTAACCGTTTCGCCGCTTTTCAGTCCTAGAACCGCACCATGAAACGCGCCCTTGCCATCGCCGACCGCGCGGCCCTTGTGTCGCTGAAGCTGCTCGTCGCGCTCAACGCAGTGTTTTTCCTGTCTTTTCTCGTCGCGTTGCTGCTTGCCATGGGCAAGGCGCATGCCGAAGCCCCGGCCTGCGCCGGCGCCGATCTGCTATCGGCCCTGCAGAAGGAAGACCCCGCCGCCTATGCCAGGATCGAGACGGAAGCAGCAGCGACGCTGAACGGCAAGGGCCTGTTGTGGAAGCTGGAGAAATCAGGCGAAAAGCCGTCCTTCCTGTTCGGCACCATGCACATGACCGACCCGCGCGTGACCACTCTGCCGCCGGCAGCCAGGAAAGCCTATGACGCTGCCGGCACCATCATCATCGAGACCACCGACGTGCTCGACAAGCAGAAGATGATGGAGGCCATGCTCAAGGAACCCGAGCTGATGATGTTCACCGACAACACGACGTTGTCGTCGCTGTTGTCGCCGGAGGATGCGGCGGTGGTGAACAAAGGGCTCGATGCGCGCGGCATTCCGCCGGCGAGCGTCTCCAAGATGAAGCCGTGGCTGCTGTCGGCCATGGTCGCGCTGCCGGTCTGTGAGGTCGCCCGTCAGGCAGGCGGCGCACCGGTTCTGGACGTCAAGCTGGCGCAGGACGCCAAGGCCTTGGGGAAGCCGGTGGAAGGGTTGGAGACCGCTGCCAGCCAGCTGCACGCCATGGCCTCGCTGCCGATTGCGTTCCACATCAAAGGGCTGGTCGAGACCCTGAAGCTCGGCGACAAGATAAACGACATCAACGAAACCATGATCGTGCTTTACCAGCGCGGCGACACCGGCACCTTCTGGCCGCTGTTGCGTTCGATCTCGCCCGACGAAGACGACGACGCAGGTTACGCCGAATTCGACCGGACGATGATCACCGGCCGCAACAAGGTCATGGCCGACCATGCCGCACCGATCCTGGCCAAGGGCAATGCCTTCATGGCCGTCGGCGCCATGCATCTTCCCGGCCCCGAAGGCCTGGTCGAGGATTTTCGCAAGGCCGGCTATACCGTCACCGCCGTCGACTGAGCAGCGCCCGTCTTGAATACCGAATCACGTAAGCCCGGCTCTGTGCGGTGCGCAACTGATTCGCAAAGCGGAGGCGGTTGGCCCTATTTTTGGCGGAAAAGGCCAGCTAAGCTCGTTCTACCTCGTTCGTGATTGATTTTGCGGGGGAAATACAGGCCAACAAGCGGTTGCGAATCAGAATTTTCCTGCGTTCGTCAATTTGAAGGCCTAGTATGAACCCGTTCAACGGTTGCGCGTTGAGGGGTGTTGATTGATGCTTTTCATCCACGGAGGACACTTTTATGGCGAACCCTAACGATCCAGCGCCCAGGTCGGGTGGTGGCAGCGGCTGGCTGATTGCGCTGGTCGTCGTCATCCTTGCGATTGTCGCGTACTATGTTTTCGGCAGAAGCGGCGAACATCCTGCGCCCGCAGAGCCGCCGGCAGCCAGCACACCGGCGCCCGCACCTGCACCGGCTGAGCCGATGAAGCCCGCCGAACCGGCTCCCGCACCAGCCCCTGCGCCCGCACCGGCTCCTGCGCCAGCTCCGGCACCCGCGCCTGCTCCGGCGCCGAGCCCGTAATCTGGCCAACTGATCTGGCATCTTGATTCCAGCCAAGAACGGCCCGCTGAAAAGCGGGCCGTTTTGTTTGGGGCACCTATCGGCGAGCGTCGCGATTCTTCACCGCCCCCTCTGTCCTGCCGGACATCTCCCCCTCGAGAGGGGAGATCGGCAGTTCACGAACAGCGCCAGGTTAGAAACGTGAGAAACTTGAAAGCTCGCGACGCGGCGGTGAAGTCCAATCTCCCCCCTTGAGGGGGAGATGGCCGGCAGGCCAGAGGGGGGTGCTGTCCCTCCAGCGTTTCCTTAAATATGGATCGGCTTGAAGAACGTCGCCAGCGCTGCTTCCTTCACCGCTTCCGACATTGTCGGATGCGCGTGGCAGGTGCGGGCGAGGTCTTCGGAAGAGCCGCCGAACTCCATCAGCACCGCCGCCTCATGGATCATCTCGCCTGCGCCGAAGCCGACAATGTGGACGCCGAGCACGCGGTCGCTGGCTTTGTCGGCGAGGATCTTCACGAAGCCGTCCGTGTGCAGCATGGCGCGCGCGCGGCCGTTGGCGGTGAACGGGAATTTGCCCATCTTGTAGTCGATGCCGGCCTTCCTCAGCTCTTCCTCTGTCTTGCCGACCGAAGCGATTTCCGGGCTGGTGTAGACGACGCTCGGAATGACGTCGTAATTCACGTGGCCGGCCTGGCCGGCAATGGTCTCGGCCACCGCCACGCCTTCATCCTCGGCCTTGTGCGCCAGCATCGGCCCGGCGATGACGTCGCCAATGGCGTAGATGCCGGCCACGTTGGTCCTGAGATGCCCGTCGGTCTTGACCCGGCCGCGCTCGTCGACCTCGACGCCGGCTTCTTTCAACCCGAGGCTGTCGGAATAGGCCCGGCGTCCGGTCGAGATCAGCACCGCGTCGGCCTCGATGGTCTCGGCCGCACCACCCTTGACCGGCTCGAAGGTAACGGCGGCGCCCTTTTTGGCCTTGGTCACCCCTGTCACCTTGGCGCCGAGCTTGAACTCGAAACCCTGCTTGGAAAGCAGGCGCTGGAACTGCTTGGAGACCTCGCCGTCCATGCCGCCCAGGATGGTGTCGAGGAATTCGACCACGGTGACCTTGGCGCCGAGCCGTGCCCAGACCGAGCCGAGCTCCAGACCGATGACCCCACCGCCGACCACCACCAGATGTCCCGGCACTTTCTCCAGCGACAGCGCGCCGGTCGACGATACGATCACCTTCTCGTCGATGTCGACCTTGACGCCGGGAATGCCGGCGACATCGGAGCCCGTGGCGATAACGATGTTTTTCGTCTCGATCTCCTCGACCTTGCCATCCTCAGCCGACACCGACACCTTGCCGGCCGCGACCACCTTCCCGGTGCCGCGAAACGAGTCGATCTTGTTCTTCTTGAACAGGAAGGCGACGCCATTGACGTTGGCCGAAACGGTCGCGTCCTTGTGCGCCATCATCTTCTTCAGATTGAGTTTCGGCGCCGGTATCTCGACGCCCAGCGCATCGAAGGAATGGCCGGCCTCGGCGAACATCTCCGAGGCATAAAGCAGCGCCTTGGATGGGATGCAGCCGATGTTCAGGCAGGTGCCGCCGAAAGTGGCGTTCTTCTCGACCACCGCGACCTTGAGCCCGAGCTGTGCCGCCTTGATGGCACAGACATAGCCGCCCGGTCCCGACCCGATGATAACGACATCATAAGCCATGTTCGTTTCCCTTAGCTTGGGGCTCAGCGGCCGCCGCTTACATTCAGGATTGCGCCCGTCGTGTAGGACGCTTCATCCGACAAAAGATAGAGAACGGCATGCGCGACTTCATCCGCCGTGCCGGCTCGTTTCATCGGCAGCATGTCGCGGAACCGCTCGACCCGGTCCGGCTGGCCGCCCGAAGCGTGGATCTCGGTGTCGATGATGCCCGGCCGTATCGCGTTGACGCGCACGCCTTCGGTCGCGACTTCGCGCGCCAGGCCGAGCGTAAAAGTGTCGATCGCCGCCTTGGACGCTGCATAGTCGACATATTCGCCGGGCGAGCTGTGTAGCGACGCCGCGGACGAGATGTTGACGATGGCGCCGCCCTGGCCGCCATGCTTGCTCGACATGCGTTTGACCGCTTCGCGCGCGCACAGGAACGAGCCGATGACGTTGATGCGCATCATGCGCTCCAGCCGCGCCAGGCTCATCTCATCGACGCGCGCCTTGACGTCGACGACGCCGGCATTGTTGACCAGCGCGTCGAGCCGGCCATAGGCGCGATCGACGGCTTCGAACATGGCGACGATGTCGGCTTCGACGCCGACGTCGCCCTTGACGGCAAATGCCTCGCCACCCGCCGCCTCGATTTCGTCGACCAGCGCCTTGGCGGCAGCCTCGTTCGAGGCATAGTTGACCGCGACCCGGTAGCGCGCCTTTGCCGCAAGCCGGCAGGTGGCCGCGCCAATGCCACGACTGCCGCCGGTGACCAGAAGCACCTTCTTGGACGCGCTCATTCCTGGCAACCTTTCAGCAGAAACACGTCCCATGGCAGTTTTGAGAAACCGTTCGGGCCGAAGGCCGTCGACATCTGCAGCGACGGCCCGAGATCGGGGAAGATCAGGCTCTGCGGCGCGTCCGTGCCTTCCGCCGCCAGGAGCGCGATGTTGCCCTTGTCGTCGGCGCTGTAGATGACGCCATGCCAGACCGTGCAGGCGGCAAGCTCGTCACCGGTGACGTCGCCGGTCGGGCATTTGTACATCAGCGACCCTTGCGGTCGCGAAACACCGGATGTCCACATGACAATGCCGTCGAGAACGATGCCCTTGTCGAGCACCATCTTGAACGAGTTGGTGACGGTGACCGCATCCGTCGTCGGCCGGAAATCAATGCCGGCCTCGCTTTCGGCATCGCCATAGACAGCAAGCGCCAGCGGGCAGGCGGCATGCGCCTCGTAACCCGCTGCGAGAACAGCCAGCCCGGCCATAAATCCGATCATTGGCGAAGCGATGTTTGTCATGAATTGCTCGGGCTGCTCTCGCGGCCGTCGGCGTTTTCGAGCACCTCGAAATCGGTCATCAAGACCAGCGGCTCGCCGGCCGCATCCAGTCCCCAGAAGGAATAATAGTTCCCATCACCGAAGCCAGTGTCGAACATGGCTATATTAAGCGGATTTCCATCAACCGGATTATCCATGCGGAACTTGTCGAACGAGCATGCAACGTCAGCAAGATAGCTGTCGAGTTCCTCCTGCTCGGACATCAGCGTCAGAACCGACTTGTCCATGAACGAAGCAACATTATCATCGACAATAAATCCAGACTTCCAGGACGATGTGCCGACGTCGCGGACGAAGGCAGCCAACTCCCACCGCACCGGCAAGCCAGTGCCAAACCGCAATACCGCTGCAGCAACACGGCCTTGCGCCTCAAGCAACGTGACTGGATAGCATCCCGGCCTGACCTTACGGCTAAACACAGGCCGTTCCAGCCCGGTAATCAGTGGATCGCAAGCGATGATTTCGCCGGTCGGTAGCTCAAGCTCACCGATCGCGGTGACGATGATCTTCCGCTCCGCCATTTCGGCTTCGCTGAGAGCGAAGACACCGAGATTGCTGCTCGCCGGCGCCGAATCCCATTCAGTCGATGTCGCCGGCGGAGAGATGGCGGCGGAAGCCGCCGGCCGGGAACGCCTCAATACGCTACCCGCTACTCGACCCAGCTTGAACCCAAACCGCGCCAGCCAGCCGCTCATGACGGATCAGCTCCGATCACAAATCAAGCACCAGCCGTTCGGGATCCTCCAGGCTATCCTTGACGCGGACCAGGAAGGTCACGGCTTCCTTGCCGTCGACGATACGGTGATCGTAGCTCAGCGCCAAGTACATCATCGGCCGGATCACGATGTGGCCGCCGACCACGACCGGCCGGTCCTGGATCTTGTGCATGCCCAAAATGCCGGACTGCGGCGCATTGAGGATCGGCGTCGACATCAGTGAGCCGTAAACGCCGCCATTGGAGATGGTGAACGTACCACCCTGCATGTCGGCGACCGACAGCTTGCCGTCCCGCGCGGCGATGCCCAGCCGGCCGATATCCTTCTCGATCTCGGCAATCGACATTTGGTCGGCATTGCGCACCACCGGCACGACGAGACCCTTTTCGGTGCCGACGGCAACGCCGATATGGGCATAGTTCTTGAAGATGATGTCGGTGCCGTCGATCTCGGCATTGACCGAGGGGATTTCCTTCAATGCGTGCGTAACCGCCCTGGTGAAGAAGCCCATGAAGCCGAGCTTCACGCCATGCTTCTTCTCGAAGATGTCCTTGTACTTGGTCCTGAGCGCCATCACCGCCGACATGTCGACCTCGTTGAAGGTGGTCAGCATGGCGGCGGTCGACTGCGCTTCCTTCAGCCGGCGCGCAATGGTCTGGCGCAATTTGGTCATGCGCACGCGCTCCTCGCGCGACGCATCGTCGCCCGAAGACGGCGCACGCACAGCGACCGGAGCCGGTGCGGCCTTCGGAATTTCGGCCGGCTGCGACGGCGCGCCCTTGGAAATCGCGTCGAGCACATCGCCCTTCAGCACCTGGCCGCGCTTGCCCGACCCGGAAACCTGGTCGACCGACAGATTGTTCTCGGCGATCAGCTTCGCGGCAGCTGGCGCCGGCGGCATGGTGCGCGGCTCGACCGGCCCGGCGTCGCCGGCTATCTTGGCGGTCTCAGCCGCAGCCTGTCTGGTCGTGTGCGCTGCGTCCGGGCTCGAAGCCTGCGACACCGCTTGCGGCTTGGTCTCCTGCTTGGACGCCGGGGCGGCCGTGGCGACGCCTGCCGAGATCGAACCCAGCAACGCGCCGACGCCAACGGTCTCGCCTTCCTTGGCGGTGATCTCGCCCAGCGTGCCGGCGGCGGCGGCAGGCACTTCCACCGTCACCTTGTCGGTTTCGAGCTCGACCAGCGGCTCGTCGACGGCAATGGCATCGCCGACCTTCTTGAACCACTTGCCGATGGTCGCCTCGGTGACGGATTCGCCGAGAGTGGGAACGCGGATTTCGGTAGTCATTGTGCCTGTTCCGTTTCTTCTCTGTCTGTTCTATTCGCCGGGTTTGTTCTATTCGCCGAGCGCGTCTTCGAGCAGGGCGGCGAGCTGCGCCAAATGCTTCGACATCAGACCGGTCGCCGGCGATGCCGCCGCAGGACGTCCGGTATAGCGCACCCGCTGGTGCTTGGCGTCGATATGCGCCAGCACCCATTCCAGATAAGGGTCGATGAACGACCATGCGCCCATATTCTTGGGTTCCTCCTGGCACCACACCATCTCGGCATTGCGGAAGCGCGACAGTTCGGTGATCAGCGCCTTGGCCGGGAACGGGTAGAGCTGTTCGACGCGCAGGAGATAGATATCGTTGATGCCGCGCTTCTCGCGCTCCTCGTACAGGTCGTAATAGACCTTGCCCGAGCACAGCACGACGCGGCGGATCTTGGAATCCTTGGTGAGCTTGATCGCCTGGTTCTGCAACAGCTGGGCGTCGTCCCACAACAGCCGGTGGAACGAGCTTTCGCCCGAAATCTCCGGCAGCGTCGACACTGCCCGCTTATGGCGCAGCAGCGACTTCGGCGTCATCAGGATCAGCGGCTTGCGGAAGTCGCGCTTCAGCTGCCGGCGCAGTATGTGGAAGTAGTTGGCCGGCGTCGTGCAGTTGGCGACTTGCATATTGTCTTCGGCGCAGAGCTGCAGGAAGCGCTCGAGCCGGGCCGAAGAATGCTCCGGACCCTGGCCTTCATAGCCATGCGGCAGCAGGCATACCAGGCCTGACATTCTGAGCCACTTGCGCTCGCCCGACGAGATGAACTGGTCGAACACCACCTGGGCGCCGTTGGCGAAATCGCCGAACTGCGCTTCCCAGAGCGTCAGCGCCTTCGGCTCGGCCAGGCTGTAGCCATATTCGAAGCCAAGCACCGCCTCTTCCGACAGCATCGAGTTGATGACTTCGTAGCCGGCCTGTGCCGCCGACAGATTGTTGAGCGGGATGTAGCGGGTCTCGTCCTTCTGGTCGTAGAGCACGGAATGGCGCTGCGAGAAGGTGCCCCGTTCTGAATCCTGGCCGGAGAGCCGGATCGGATTGCCGTCGAGCAGGATGGCGCCGAAGGCCAGCGCCTCGGCCGTCGACCAGTCGATGCCTTCGCCGGAGTCGATCGCCTGGCGGCGGTTTTCGAGGAAGCGGATGATGGTCTTGTGCGCCTCGAAACCTTTCGGCACCTCGGTCAGTTTCTTGCCGATGTCCTTCAGCACCTTGACCGGCACGGCGGTCTTGCCGCGGCGCTGTTCGTCCTGGTTGTCGGCGGTGCGCAAACCAGACCAGGCGCCGTCCAACCAGTCGGCCTTGTTGGGCTTGTAGTGCTGGCCGACTTCCCATTCGGACTCCAGATGGGCGCGCCAGTCGGCCTTCATCTTGTCGAGTTCGGCCTGGCTGATATGGCCCTCGGCGATCAGCCGGTCGCCATAGATCTGCACCGTCGTCTTGTGGTTGCGGATGTTGGCGTACATGATCGGCTGCGTGAAGGCCGGTTCGTCGCCCTCATTGTGGCCGAAGCGGCGATAGCAGAACATGTCCACCACCACCGGCTTGTGGAACTTCATGCGAAATTCGATCGCCACCTTGGTGGCATGCACCACCGCTTCCGGGTCGTCGCCATTGACGTGGAAGATCGGCGCCTCGATCATCTTGGCGACGTCGGACGGATAGGGCGACGAGCGCGAGAAGCGCGGATTGGTGGTGAAGCCGATCTGGTTGTTGATGATGAAATGCAGCGTGCCGGCGACGCGGTGGCCGCGCAGGCCCGACAGGCCGAGAATTTCCGCGATTACGCCCTGGCCAGCAAAGGCGGCGTCGCCATGCAGAAGCAGCGGCAGCACCTTGGCGCGCTCTTCCAGCGGCACGATCTCCTCGCGGCTGCGGCCGAACAGATAGTCCTGCTTGGCGCGCGCCTTGCCCATCACAACCGGATCGACGATTTCCAGATGCGAAGGATTGGCGGTCAGCGACAGATGCACCTTGTTGCCGTCGAATTCGCGGTCCGACGAGGCGCCGAGATGGTACTTGACGTCGCCCGAGCCCTCGACCTCGTCGGGAGCGGCCGAGCCGCCCTTGAACTCGTGGAAGATGGCGCGATGCGGTTTGGCCATCACCTGGGACAGCACGTTCAGCCGGCCGCGATGCGCCATGCCGAGCACGATCTCCTTCATGCCGAGCTGGCCGCCGCGCTTGATGATCTGCTCCAGCGCCGGGATCAGACCTTCGCTACCATCGAGGCCGAAGCGCTTGGTGCCCTTGTACTTGACATCGATGAACTGCTCGAAGCCTTCGGCCTCGACCAGCTTCTGCAGGATCGCTTTTTTTCCCGTAGCGGTGAAGGAAATCTCCTTGTCGGCGCCCTCGATGCGCGCCTGGATCCAGGCCTTCTCCTCGGGATCGGAAATGTGCATGAACTCGACACCGAGCGTCGAGCAATAGGTGCGGGTCAGAATTTCCAGCATCTGCCGGATGGTGCCGAATTCGAGGCCGAGCACATTGTCGAGGAAGATCGGCCGGTCGTAGTCGGCTGCGGTGAAACCGTAATTCTCCGGCGACAGCTCGTTATAGTCCTCAAGCGGCTTGGCGATGCCGAGTGGGTCGAGATTGGCATGCAGATGGCCGCGCATGCGGAAGGCGCGGATCATCATGATGGCGCGCACCGAATCGCGCGTCGCCTGATGCACGTCGGCATCCGACAGCACGACGCCATTGGTGACCGCCTTGTCCTTGACCTTCTTTTCCAGATGCTTCTCGACGATGCCCCAATTGCCGTCCAGCGCCGACACCAGTTCGCCATTGGCCTGCAGCGGCCAGGAGGGCTTTGCCCAGGAAGCGCCCTTGGCGTTCTTGCGCACATCGCCGGCGTCGTCCTTCAGCCCGGCGAAGAAGTCCTGCCATTCGGGGTTTACTGACTCTGGATCATCCTCATAGGAGGCATACAACGCGTCGATATAGTCGGCATTGCCGCCATAGAGGAAAGAGGTGAGCGAAAATTGGTCGTTGGCCTGATCTTGTCTTGCCATTTTTGTCTGCGGAGCCTGGCTCCGTCTCCTTTTCAAAAGCGAATAGTGAGTAGCGAATAGCGAGTAGGGATTTTTCCCGGGTCGCGCCGTTACTCTCTTTTCCCTATTCGCTATTCACTACTCGCTACTCACTTAGCCTTTGATCGCCTCGACCAGCGTCGTGCCCAGACGCGCCGGCGATGGCGATACCTTGATGCCGGCCGATTCCATCGCCGCGATCTTGTCTTCCGCGCCGCCCTTGCCGCCGGAGATGACCGCGCCCGCATGGCCCATGGTGCGACCGGCCGGCGCAGTGCGCCCGGCGATGAAGCCCGCCATCGGTTTCCTGCGGCCGCGTTTGGCCTCGTCCTTGAGGAACTGCGCGGCGTCTTCCTCGGCCGAACCGCCGATCTCGCCGATCATGATGATCGACTTGGTCTCGTCGTCGGCGAGGAACATTTCGAGCATGTCGATGAACTCGGTGCCTTTGACGGGGTCGCCGCCGATACCGACCGCGGTCGTCTGGCCGAGGCCGACATTTGTGGTCTGGAACACTGCCTCATAGGTAAGCGTTCCCGAGCGCGAAACAACGCCGACCGAGCCTTTGCGGAAGATGTTGCCGGGCATGATGCCGATCTTGCATTCGTCGGGGGTGAGCACACCAGGGCAGTTCGGGCCGATCAGCCGCGAGGTCGAGCGGTCGAGCCGCGCCTTGACCCTGACCATGTCCATCACCGGAATGCCTTCGGTGATGCAGACGATCAGCGGGATCTCGGCTTCGATGGCTTCGAGGATGGCTTCGGCGGCGCCCGCCGGCGGCACATAGACGACCGAGGCGTTGGCGCCGGTCTTTTCCTTGCCCTCGGCGACCGAGGCGAAGATCGGCAGGTTTTCGCCCTTGGCGCCGGTCCAGGTCTCGCCACCCTTCTTGGGATGGATACCGCCCACCATCCTGGTGCCGTGATAGGCCAGCGCCTGCTCGGTGTGGAACGTGCCGGTCTTGCCGGTCAGGCCCTGAACCAGCACCTTGGTGTTCTTGTCGATGAGAATGGACATCGGAGCCCTTTTCTAAAAACCGTTGATCGAGGAAGGCGAAACGCGCCGGTAGACGCCGCTCACCATGTCTTGCCAGCTGTCGCTGCCGGCAGGTTTGAAATGCAGTCGCATCCGGTAGGCATCGACATTGTCGAAAATATAGGTCACGCGCGCTGAGCCACGCGGCGACGACCGCTCCAGGACCAGCTCATCGCCGTTCCACGTTCCTGTGGCCGGCGTGGCCGGCACAAAACCCATGGAGTCGAACTGGTGCATGGTGAAGAGCCTGTTTGGCTGGTCGAAGCCGAACACGCTGTGCGAGCCGAACGAGACCGTGCCGTCGCGGCGCTGGCGATAGCGCTGGACCACGAACAGTCCGCCGAACTGTGGCTCTGTCAGCACGTCGGAAGTCGCTGTGCCGCCATCGGCCCACTGCGTTTCCGCCACCTCTTCCTCGCCGCGCCACGCGCCGACCAGCGCCTGCAGGCGCTGGTGATCGGCCGAGAGCAAGGAGAACGCGTTCATGGGTCAGAGCCGCTTCAGGTCGGAGACGGTGAGGTCGCTCTTGGCGTTGCCGGTGTTGAGCGTCGTTGCCGGCTCGAACATCAGCACCACCGGCTCGGCGGTCAGCGACCGCGGCCGGTGCTCGACGCCCTTCGGCACGACAATGAAATCGCCCTCGCCGAGCTCGACCGGGCCGTCGCGAAAATCGATGGCGATCTTGCCCCGCAGCACGAGAAAAGCCTCGTCCTCATGCTCGTGCGCATGCCAGTCGAAGGTCTCGCCGAACTTGGCGACCTTGGCCTGGCTGTCATTGACGTCGCCGGCAATATGCGGATCGAAGACCTTGGTGATCGTTCGATCCGCCGCCTCGACCAGGTTTATCTTGCGCGGAGGCATTCGCCTTCAGCCCTTCACCGCCGCCACGATCTTCTTGGCTGCGTCGTCGAGATCGTCGGCCGACACGACGTTGAGGCCGCTGTCGTTGATGAGCTTCTTGCCGAGCTCGGCATTGGTGCCTTCAAGACGCACCACCAGCGGCACTTCCAGGCCGACTTCCTTGACTGCGGCAATGACGCCCTCGGCGATGAGGTCGCACTTCATGATGCCGCCGAAGATGTTGATCAGTATGCCTTTGACGGCCGGATCCTTGGTGATGATCTTGAACGCCGCCGTCACCTTCTCCTTCGACGCGCCGCCGCCGACATCGAGGAAGTTGGCGGGCTCGGCGCCGTAGAGCTTGATGATGTCCATAGTCGCCATGGCGAGGCCGGCGCCATTGACCATGCAGCCGATATTGCCGTCGAGCGCGACATAGGCGAGGTCGTATTTCGACGCCTCGATCTCCTTCTCGTCCTCTTCGGTGGTGTCGCGCAATTCCATCAGTTCGGGGTGGCGAAACAGCGCGTTGTTGTCGAACGACACCTTGGCGTCCAGCACGCGCAGGCGGCCGTTTTTCATCACGATCAGCGGGTTGACCTCGAGCAGGCTCATGTCCTTCTCGACAAAGGCCTTGTAGAGGATCGGGAACAGCGTGCCGGCATCCTTGGCGGCATCGCCGTTTAGTCCCAGCGCTTCCACCAATATGTCGACGTCGATGGTCGTCACGCCGGCCAGCGGATCGATGGCGCGGGTGATGATCTTGTCCGGTGTGTCGTGGGCGACGCCTTCAATGTCCATGCCGCCCTCGGTCGAGACGACGAAAGCGATGCGGCCGACCGAGCGGTCGACCAGGATCGACAGATAAAGCTCGCGCTCGATGTCGGCGCCGTCCTCGATATAAAGACGGTTGACCTGCTTGCCGGCGGGGCCGGTCTGCTTGGTCACCAGCGTGTGGCCGAGCATCTCATTGGCGTTGGCAACGACTTCGGCAACCGACTTAGCCAGCCGCACGCCGCCCTTTGCGTCGGGCGACAGTTCCTTGAACTTCCCCTTGCCGCGGCCACCGGCGTGGATCTGGCTCTTCACCACATAGAGCGGGCCGGGCAGCGCTTGTGCCGCGGCTTCCGCCTCGCTTGCCTTGAACACCGGCACGCCTTCGGCCACCGGCGCACCAAACGACTTCAGCAGCGCCTTGCCTTGATATTCATGGATGTTCATCTGGATGTCTCCGGATCGGCTGCTTTGGGGGATTACTTCGAGGCGAGGTGCGGGGCGATCTTGACGCAAGCCTCGGTCAGGCCCTGCACTGTCGCCACCGAAGCGTCGAACATCTTCTGCTCGGCCTTGTTGAGGTCGATCTCGATGATGCGCTCGACGCCGCCGGCGCCGATGACAACGGGAACGCCGACATAGGTGCCCTTGACGCCATACTGGCCCGAGAGATGCGCAGCACAAGGCAGCACGCGCTTCTTGTCCTTGAGATAGGATTCGGCCATCGAAATTGCGGAAGCCGCCGGCGCGTAGAAGGCCGAGCCGGTCTTCAAGAGGCCAACGATCTCGGCGCCGCCGTCACGGGTGCGCTGGACGATCTGGTCGAGCTTTTCCTTCGAGGTCCAGCCCATCTTGATGAGGTCCGGCAGCGGAATGCCCGACACCGTGGAATAGCGGATCATCGGCACCATGGAATCGCCATGGCCACCGAGCACGAAGGCGGTGACGTCCTCGACCGAGACCTTGAACTCCTCGGCGAGGAAATAGCGGAAGCGCGCGCTGTCGAGCACGCCGGCCATGCCGACGACATGGGTCTTGGGCAGGCCCGAAAACTTCTGCAGCGCCCAGACCATGGCGTCGAGCGGGTTGGTGATGCAGATGACGAAGGCCTTGGGCGCGTATTTCTTCAGCCCGGCGCCGACCTGTTCCATGACCTTGAGGTTGATGCCGAGCAGATCGTCGCGGCTCATACCCGGCTTGCGCGGCACGCCGGCAGTGACGATGCAGACATCGGCGCCCTCGATCCCGGCATAATCATTGACCCCGGTCAGCCGGGAGTCAAAACCATCGACCGGCGAAGACTGCGCGATATCGAGCCCCTTGCCTTGCGGGATGCCCTCGGCAATATCGAACAGCACCACGTCGCCGAGGTCCTTGAGGCCGATCATGTGAGCGAGCGTGCCGCCGATCATGCCGGAGCCGATGAGCGCTATCTTGTTGCGTGCCATGTGAGGAAATTTTCCCTTTGTCTGTGACGACGCCCAAATCTCTGGCGATCTGGTTGACGGCGTCGAGGAAGAGGCCGGAATGCTGTGGTGTCAGCGGATTTCGCCGCATCCAGTAGCCCTGGTGGAAAATATATTCAATCGATTATTTTCGAGTGAATAATTTCAATCGGTTAGAAACATTGGGATTTACGTAAACGTCAAAATTTGTAAGCCGACTTGAGAGATTTTACACAATGAACGTGGAAATCAGAAGACTATATCCAGGCGATGACGCCCTTGTGAAGCGCATCGCCGAAGACGTGTTCGATGAACCGGTACGGGCCGACAGACTGTCCGCCTACCTCGCCTCCTCAGGTCATATGATGATTGTGGCACTGGCCGATGGCGTCGTCGTCGGCCAGTGTGCTGCCGTCATCCACCGCCACCTGGACAAGGTCAGCGAACTCTACATCGACGAGGTCGGCGTCTCACCCGCCTACCAGCGCCATGGCATCGCGCGAAAGATGCTCGACGCCATGTTCGCGCTCGGCCGCGAGCAGGGATGCGGCGAAGCCTGGGTCGGCACCGAACCGGACAATGTGCCAGCGCGCGCGCTTTATGAATCGCGCAAGGAGGTGCATGGGCCGGCGGAGTCGTTTGTGATGTATGTGTACGAGCTTTAGGCGTCGGCGGGACAGCGCCCCCCCTCTGCCTTGCCAGGCATCTCCCCCACGAGGGGGGAGATCGGACGTCACGCGACCTTTCGCCAATCTCCAATGGCCGCATGAATGAGCGGAGCGCCGAAACCGCCAATCTCCCCCCGTGTGGGGGAGATGTCCGGCAGGACAGAGGGGGGCGCGAAGGATCACTACATAATGACCTCTTGGAACCCTCAGACCTGCGCTTCCGCGTTGTCCTTCTGCCGTTCCGCCCAGTCCTCCAGCCAGTCGCGGCTTTGCATCTCGATCAGCCGCGAGGCGGTGCGTTCGAATTCGAACACCTCGACGCCGCGCCTGGCCGTGTAAAGCTCAGGCGGGGGAGCCTCAGCGCTCACCACCAGCCGCGTGTGATGATCGTAGAGCGTGTCGATCAACAGGATGAAGCGCTTGGCCTCGTTGCGCTTGCCTTCGCCCAGCACCGGCACGTGATCGATGAAGACGGTCGAGAAGCGGCCGGCAATGGCCAGGAAATCGCGTGCGCCGAGCGGCTTTTCGCAGAGGTCGGCGAAGGAAAACCGCGCTGCATCCCCGGCGGCAGCCGGTATCCTCACTTGCCGCCCCTTGAGCGTCAGCGAGGTCTCGGCCGTCAGCGCTCCACGCGTCATCGCCTGCCAGGCCTCGTCGAGCACACGGTCGGCTTCGGCATCCGCCGGGGTGACATAAACCGGCGTGCGGGCGAGCTTTTCCAGCCTGTAGTCCTTGTCGGCATCAAGCGTCAGCACATGGGCGTGGCGCTCGAGAATGCTGATGAAGGGCAGGAAAAGCTGGCGGTTCAGCCCGTCGCGATAAAGGTCCTGCGGCGCGACATTCGAGGTGGCGACCAGAACCACGCCATTGGCGAACAGCGCCGAAAACAGCCGCGACAGGACCATCGCATCGGCAATGTCGGTGACCGAAAACTCATCGAAGCACAGCACCCAGGCCTGTTCGGCAAGCTGAAGCGCGACCGGCGGGATCGGGTCGTCCTCCTTGACGTCGCCGTTCTTGCGCGCCTGCCGGTGCTTCTGGATGCGGTCCTGCACATCGGCCATGAAGTCGTTGAAATGAACGCGGCGCTTGCGCCTGACCGGCAACAACTCGAAGAACATATCCATCAGCATGGTCTTGCCGCGACCGACGCCGCCATGAATGTAGAGGCCCTTGACGACCTCGCGCGTCTCGCGCTTGCGGGCAAACAGCCAGCCGAGCGCGCTCGACTTGTGCGCCAGCCGCTTGACCGAGATCTCGTCGGTCAGCCGGTCGAGCGCGGCGGCAATGCGCTCCTGCGCCGCATCGCGCTCGATGGCGCCGGTTGCGACCAGATGGTTGTAGCGCTGCCTGACGGTCGCATGGGTCTGGAGGCCGTCACGCAGATGCATCGGTCACGTCGCTGTCTAGGGATAGGCAGCCTATCTTGTAAGCGATATCGGCAAGCCGTTGGTAGTCTGGCCGTCGAATTTCGAACCGCCCGAGGAATAGAGCCGCGCCAGCGTGCCGCCATTCTCGTCATAGAGCGTCAGCTGCTTGCCGGCGACGTTCCACGATTTGATGCCGTCGATGGGCGGCGGGCAATGCAGCGGCCCGGCGCGGAAGCCGGCGCCGAATTTGGTCTGCGGCGTCGCCACCTTGCAGCTCTGTCCGGACACGCTGGCGTTCCAAACGCCGGCAACGCTCGCAGCGGTAAGGTCGGAGGCTCCGGCCGGCGCCGATCCGTCCGGCGGCAGCGAGGCGACCTGCGCGCCTGCCGGCGCGGTCGGGAATTGCGATGGGTCGGTGGTGCCCGGCGCTGCCGGGGGCGGCAGTTGGCTTCCGCTCACCGTGCCGGCGGGCGCGGGCTGCAGCGGGGCGGGCTGCTGGTCATCCATCGATGAAAAACGCGAGGTCGAACAGCCGCTCGCAACGAGCGCTGCCAGCGATACGGCCATCAGCCCGCTTCTCGAAAAAATCATTCCAACCTCCGTCGGATCCGGCTGGGGGGAAGCCGTCCGCACAATCTCACCCCTCACCAAGATGGAGAAGGTGGCGAAATTTCAACCCGATATGGTTAAAATAGGGTTTGCACCACGAATTGTTGTAAATTTGTCGCAAAATGGCTGGCGGACAAAAGGCATGTCTTCGCTCTAGCGCGGTTCCAACCGGTACATTGGTTGCGAAAGCGGCACCGGAGCCCGCGGCAGGTCGGCGCATCGGCGGTCGAGCGCAAATGCCGGCGCAAAACTGACTGAAGCGCTTGAGGCGCAAGGCCTGGGTGAGCGGTTTCGCGCCTTCCGTCCGGGCGAGCTTTGGGACGTTCCCGAGATCGAGCGCGGCTGAAGTCTGCATTTGGCCGTTTACGGCACTGCCGTTTTAGCCGATGGTCTATCGCAACAGGGGGAACAGATGAAATCAATCTTGGCAGTTTTGATCGCGCTGGTAATTTCGACGCCGGCCGCTTTCGCGGGTGAAATCACCGATCGCGCCGCTGAAGCCGAAAAGGCACTGCAGGCGGGTGATGGTGCCGGCGCGCTGGACAAATTCCGCAGCGCCGAGGACGCTCTGTGGCAAGCGATGCCGCTTGGCGTGCAAAATGTGAAGCACATCATGTCGGCCAGCGGGTTCGGGGCCTACGCCGAGCGCCCGAACCATGTCTACAAGCCGGGCGAAGAGATTGTGCTTTATATGGAGCCGGTCGGTTACGGCTACGGCTCGGATGGGCTCGGCAACAACCAGATCGCGCTTTACGTTGACCTTACCGTGCTTTCCCAGTCGGGCGAGAAGCTGGGAACCGTCGAAAAGCTTGGCCGGGTCCAGCTCGCCTCGCGCTCGCATAACCGAGAGATGTTCTTCAAATTAAACGTCTCCCTGGATGGCGTTCCCCCCGGCAAATACCGCGCGGATTTCCTCATGCACGACGAGAACTCGCAAAAGACGGCGCCTTTCACGACCGACTTCGAGATTGCCGAATAGCGCGCCCAGTCGGAAAGAGCCTCGCGGCAACGGAACCAGAGCGCCGCAGATGCGTTCTTAAGCCGGCTGCAGGCCAGTCAATTTGCGAGGCATTGTCCATGATCAAATGGATCATCATTCTTCTCATCGTTGCTGCCGCCGCCAGCCTGCTCGGCATGCCGGCGCTGGCCGGTGCCGCCGCCACCGGCGCGCGCGTGCTGATCGGCATCGTTCTCGTCATCTTCCTGCTGATCGTGCTCGGCGTTTTCGCGGTAACCTAAACGCAGCCCACACTGGTAATTCCCGCCCGTTTCCGCCATATAGCGGCGAAACGTACAGGAATTACCTCAGATCATGGCAGGCACTGCCCCCTTCGCCAAGATGAACGGCATCGGCAACGAAATCATCGTCGCCGACATGCGTGGCCGTGCCGATAGGGTCACGGCGGCGTCGGCTGTCGCGCTGAACGCCGATGCGGCGACTAGGTTCGACCAGATCATGGCGATCCACGATTCGCGCACGCCGGGCACCGCGTTTTACATCGACATTTTGAATTCCGACGGCTCGGGCGCGCAGGCCTGCGGCAACGGCATGCGCTGTGTCGTCCAGGCGCTGGCCGCCGAAACCGGCCAGAAGACTTTCACCTTCGAGACCCGCGCCGGCATCCTCAACGCCGTCGAACATGCCGACGGCACCATCTCGGTCGACATGGGCACTCCGCGCTTTGGCTGGCAGGACATTCCGCTGGCCGAGGAATTCCGCGACACCCGCATGATCGAGTTGCAGATCGGCCCCATCGACGCGCCGGTGCTGCATTCGCCTTCGGCTCTCTCGATGGGCAACCCTCACGCTATCTTCTGGGTCGACAACGATGTCTGGTCCTACGAACTCGAGCGTTTCGGCCCGCTGCTCGAAAACCATCCGATCTTCCCCGAGCGCGCCAACATCACCATCGCCCAGGTAACGTCGCCGGAGACGATGATCATCCGCACTTGGGAGCGCGGCGCCGGCCTGACCAGGGCTTGCGGCTCGGCCGCTTGCGCTTCCGTCGTCGCCGCTGCCCGCACCCGGCGCACCGGCCGCAGCGTTACGCTGATGACGCCCGGCGGCGGCTCGCTGCATGTGGAATGGCGCGACGACGACCACGTCATCCTGACCGGCGCTGCCGAATGGGAGTTTTCCGGCAATTTCGATCCGTCGACCGGCACCTGGGCCCGCGACACCGAAAGCGCGGCCTGATGTCTGCGCTTGCCGATACCAAGGGCCCCAACTCCCAAGGCATAGGCGTCGTCACCTTTGGCTGCCGTCTCAACACCTATGAATCCGAAGTGATGCGCCGCGAGGCCGAAAGCGCAGGTCTCGGCGCGCTCAAAGGCGGCGCCATTATCTTCAACACCTGCGCCGTCACCGCCGAAGCGGTGCGCCAGGCCAGGCAGTCGATCAGAAAGGCCCGCCGCGAAAATCCGGCGGCGCGCATCATCGTCACCGGCTGCGCCGCGCAAACCGAACCGCAGAATTTTGCCGCCATGGACGAGGTCGACCTCGTGCTTGGCAACGAAGAGAAGCTGAAGGCCAACTCCTACCGCGCGCTGCCGGATTTCGGCGTCAACGACAGCGAGAAGGCGCGCGTCAACGACATTTTCTCGGTGCGCGAGACCGCCGGCCACATGGTCGACGCCATTGACGGCCGGGCACGTGCTTTCGTCCAGGTGCAGAACGGCTGCGACCATCGCTGCACCTTCTGCATCATCCCCTATGGCCGCGGCAACTCACGCTCGGTGCCGATGGGCGCGGTTGTCGAGCAGGTCAAGCGTCTCGTCGGCAACGGCTACGCCGAGATCGTGCTGACCGGCGTCGACATGACCTCTTTCGGCGCCGACCTGCCGGGCGCGCCGAAGCTGGGAAAGCTGGTGAAGACCATCCTGAAGCAGGTGCCTGATGTGAGGCGGCTGCGGCTGTCCTCCATCGATTCGATCGAGGCCGACGACGATCTGCTGGACGCCATCGCCACCGAGCCCAGGCTGATGCCGCATCTGCATCTGTCGCTGCAATCAGGTGACGACATGATCCTGAAGCGCATGAAGCGCAGGCATTTGCGCGACCAGTCGATCCGCTTCTGCGAGGATGTGCGCAAATTGCGCCCGGCAATCGTCTTCGGCGCCGACATCATCGCCGGCTTCCCGACCGAGACCGAGGAAATGTTTCAGAATTCGATAAAGATCGTCGAGGAATGTGGGCTGACGCACCTGCATGTCTTCCCGTTTTCGCCGCGCGAAGGCACGCCCGCCGCGCGCATGCCGCAGGTCCGCCGCGAATTGGTCAAGCAGCGCGCGGCCCAGCTGCGCGCCGCTGGTGAGGCTGCGTATCGCCGCCATCTGTCGTCGCTTCCCGGAACGCGCCAAACGATCCTTATCGAGCGCGACGGCGTCGGCCGCACCGAAGGGTTCACGCTTGCCGGGCTCGGCACAGGCGCGCCGGGCGAGATCGTCGAGGCAGACATCACCGGCCATGACGGCGTGCGCCTGATAGCGGCCCCGCTCACTGCCCGCGCCGCCTGCGACGATTGAAGCATGGCCGGTTTTTTCAAGAACATATTTTCGTTCGGCAAGAAGGAAGTCGTCGAGGAGCGCATCCACGAAACCGCTCCCCTGCCGCCGATCAAATGGGATGCGCTTGAGGCGCTGAAGCCGGCGGCCGAGCAGGTCGTTCCGGAGTTCTTGAAGCGCGAGGAGCCCGAGCCGCCGACGCCCCACCCTCCCCTCGATGGGGAGGGTCGCCACGAAGTGGCGGGGAGGGGTGAGAGCGCCGACGCCGACGCCACTCACCCCCACCCCCAAGCTTCGCTTGGGGCCTCCCCCATCGAGGGGGAGGTAAAGCCTGCGCCGCAGTCGGCGCCAGAAGAACCGAAGCCCGAACCCACGCCGACCATCCCGCCCGCGCCGGAACCGGTCGTCCCATCCGAGCCGGAACCGTTGCCGGAGCCCGCGCCGGTAGAAGAACCGCAGCCTGAGCCGGAGATACCCGAGCCGCCTGCACCGGAAGAAGTTCCTGCGCCGCCAGCCGTTCCGGAGCCGGCTCCCGAGCCGCAGCCCCAAGAAGTGCCGCCGGCGCCGGCCGAGCCGGAGATCGAACCATCGCGTCCGGAACCGCAGCTGGAGCCCGCTCCCGTCGAAGTGCCGACGCCTGCCGAGACTCCCGCAGAACCGGCCGCCCCGATCGAAGTGCCGCAACCGTCCGCGCCTCCCGCACAGCCTACCTCAGAGGTCAGCGCCGCCCCTCATCCGCCTGCCGGCACCTTCTCCCCGTATAGCCACGGGGAGAAGGACGAGGCGACCCACCCTCCCCTCGATGGGGAGGGTCGACGCGAAGCGGCGCGGTGGGGTGACAGCGCTGACGCCAGCGCAAATCACCCCCACCCCCAAGCTTCGCTTGGGACCTCCCCCATCGAGGGGGAGGTAAAGCGCACTCCGGTCGAAGCCACACCCGCGCCGGTCGAAGTCCGGGCTGCCACGGCGGGGGTTGCGCCCATGCCTGAACCGGGTTTTCCGCCGACACCACAGCCGACACCGTCAGTCGGCAAAGTCACCGTCACCAGAAAGGTCGAGCAGAAAGCCGAGCCGCAAAAGGCGCCCGAACCGGCGCCGCGACGCTCCTGGTTCCAGCGCATGCGCGACGGGCTTGCCCGCTCCTCGAAAGAACTCACCGGCAACATCGCCGGCGTCTTCACCAAGCGCAAGCTCGACGAGGAGACGCTGCAGGATCTGGAGGACGTGCTGATCCGTGCCGATCTGGGCATGGAAACAGCCTTGCGCGTCACCGATGCCCTCGCTGCCAGCCGCTACGGCAAGGATGTCTCCGACGCGGATGTCCGCACCATCATGGCGGCCGAGGTGGAGAAGGTGCTGGCCCATGTCGCCATGCCGCTGGAGCTCGACCTGTCGCACAAGCCGCATGTCATTCTGGTGGTCGGCGTCAACGGCACCGGCAAGACCACGACCATCGGCAAGCTCGCCGCCAAACTGACCGATGGTGGCCTGTCGGTGATGCTGGCCGCCGGCGATACCTTTCGCGCTGCAGCCATCGAGCAGCTGAAGATCTGGGGCGAGAGGACGAAGTCTCCGGTCATCGCCTCGAAGATCGGCGCGGATGCCGCCGGCCTTGCCTACGACGCTTTCGAACGCGCCAAGGAGGCCGGCTCCGACGTACTGATCATCGACACCGCCGGCCGGCTGCAAAACAAGACCGAACTGATGGCGGAGCTGGAAAAGATCGTGCGCGTGCTGGGCAAGCTCGATCCGGAAGCGCCGCATACCGTGCTGCAGACGGTCGACGCCACCACCGGCCAGAATGCGCTCAATCAGGTCGAGATCTTCCGCAATGTCGCCGGCGTCAACGGCCTGGTGATGACCAAGCTGGACGGCACGGCGCGCGGCGGTATTCTGGTCGCGATCGCGGCAAAGCACAAACTGCCGGTCTACTTCATCGGCGTCGGCGAACAGGTCGACGACCTCGAACCATTCTCGGCCGGCGAATTCGCCAGGGCGATCGCCGGCGTAGCGTAACAGGCAATGATCCCGAAGAGCTGACGGCTTTTTGGACAAGATCATGCGTCAGAAGGAAGTCATGAACCCACCCATCCTCGAACGCGACCCGTCCGACCCGCGAAAGAAGAAAGAAAGCGTCAATCCGCTGCTCAAGCTGGTGCTGGAACTCGGGCCGCTGATGGTGTTCTTCTTCGCCAATGCACGCGGCGCCTGGCTGGTGCAGAAATTTCCTGTCCTGGCCGAATTCGGCGGGCCGATCTTCGTCGCCACCGGCCTTTTCATGGCGGCGACGGCGGTCGCGCTGATCGCCTCCTGGCTGCTGCTGCGCACCTTGCCGATCATGCCGATGGTCTCGGGCGTCGTCGTCTTCATCTTCGGCGCGCTGACGCTCTATCTGCAGGACGACGTGTTCATCAAGATGAAGCCGACCATCGTCAACACCCTGTTCGGCGGCGTGCTGCTCGGCGGTCTGTATTTCGGCCGATCGCTGCTCGGCTATGTCTTCGATTCGGCCTTTCGCCTCGATGCCGAAGGCTGGCGCAAGCTGACTTTCCGCTGGGGCCTGTTCTTCCTGTTCCTGGCTCTTGCCAATGAAGTGGTGTGGCGGAATTTTTCCACCGACTTCTGGGTTACCTTCAAGGTCTGGGGCATCATGCCGATCACCCTGTTGTTCACCTTCAGCCAGATGCCGCTGATCCTGCACCATTCGATCGAGGATAAGGCCGAGAAGGTGGAAGAAGCCGGCAAGTAGAGCAATTCCAGGAAAAGTGTGAAGCCGTCCGGAATTGCGTCAGAATAAACGGAGACGGCCATGGAATTCGTCACCACGCGCGATGAACTGAGGACGATCTACAAGACCCCGCGGCCGACCGACACCTCGATGCGCAAGGAACTCAGGGCGCTCGACGGCCACTGCCGCTCTTTCATCGGCAAGAGCCCTTTCGTGCTGATCGGTTCTTCCGACGGCGCCGGCAATGCCGACGTGACGCCGAAAGGCGACAGACCGGGCTTTGCCCTTGTCCTCGACGACAGGACCATCGCCATTCCCGACCGGCCCGGCAACAACCGGCTGGACACGCTGGAAAACATCCTGCTCAACCCTTCGGTCGGGCTGCTTTTTCTCATCCCCGGCATGAACGAGACGCTGCGCATCAATGGCGACGCCCGCATAACCGTCGATGCCGGTTTGCGCGAGCGCCTCACCGTCGACGGCAAGCAACCGCAAAGCGTCGTCGTGGTGAGCGTCAAGGCCGCTTACATGCACTGCGCCAAGGCCTTCATGCGCTCCGAATTGTGGAAGCCGGACAGCTGGCACGACCGCGCGACGTTGCCGACGCTCGGTCAGATCCTGTCCGATCAGATGGCGCATGCCGAAACTGCCGACGATTTCGACCGCTCGCTGGACGAAGCCTACAGCAAGACCCTGTGGTAGATTTCGGGTACGATTCGCCATTGCGGTCCTTTGCCGGTTTGCCCTAGCCCTGTTTCCCCGTGATCGAACTCCTCGCCATCTCCGGCAGCCTGCGCGCCGCCTCGACCAATTCGGCGCTGCTGGCGGCGCTGTCCGCGAACGCGCCTTCGGATTGCCGCGTAACTGTCTATGACGGGCTCGGCCTGCTGCCGATCTTCAACCCGGATGACGAAGGCGAGCGCACACCGGCCGAGGCCATGCGGCTGATCGAGGCCGTCACCAGCGCCGATGGCATCATCGTCTCCTGCCCCGAATATGCCCATGGCGTGCCCGGCGGCATGAAAAACGCTCTCGACTGGCTGGTCTCGCGCGACGCCGCAGTCGGCAAGCCCGCCATGCTGGCCCACGCCTCCGCGCGCTCGCTCTATGCCCGCGCCGCGCTGGCCGAGATCATGCGCACCATGTCGTTCGCGCTTTGTGAGAATGCGGTTCTGGAGATTGCCTTGCTCGGCAAGAAACCGCCGGAGATAGAAGCGATCCTGGGAGAGGACGAGAACCTGCGGGCCATGCGCGAAGCGGTGCAGGTTTTCGCGAGTTTTATACGCGCAAACGTTGCCTCGTCATCCTAGGGCGGAGCAAGGAGCGAAGCGACGCGGCGCAGACCCTAGGATGACGAACGAAAGGGTGCGGCGCACCCCAACGTGCCGCTGTGCTACCCCTTCCGCAACGTCTCGACATCGGTCACACCGACATACCAGTCGCGCGCGTTGACCTCTTCGAACACCACCCAGACGTCGTCATTGCTAAGCCCGGTGGCGTCCATGATCGCCGCCGTGACCTTTTTGGCAATGTCGGCCTTCTTGCCAGCGGGATCAGCGGCGATCACTTCCTTGACGATGAGGATGTTGACGAATGGCATGACGTCCTCCCCTTGAATTGTGTCTGATACCGCCGCCGCTGGGCGGCTTCGAAATCCGCTCCGGCGAACCGCTTGGCGGTGGTTCCGCGGCCGCAGCGCTACAGGCGCCGCCGGCAGGCGCAGAAACGCCATCAAGGGCCGCCAGAGAAGCGTTTCCAGCAGCCTCAATACGTCTTCGCCCCGTTCACCATCAGCCGCACCATGTAGAGCGACGTGGTGCCGGCGATGTAGAGGCAGTTCAGCTTGTTGCCGCCGAACACGCAATTGGCGGTCACTTCCGGCACCTTGACCTTGCCGATCAGCGTGCCGTCGGGATCGTAGCAATGGATGCCGTCGGCGGCACTGGTCCAGATGCGGCCGGCCTCGTCGAGCCGGAAGCCGTCGAACAGGCCGGCCGTGCAGTCGGCGAACACCTTGCCGCCCGAGACCTTCTTGCCGTGCTTGCCGACGTTGAAGACCCGCATATGCGCGGGGTTCTGCGCGCCATGCGTGCGGCCGGTGTCGACGACATAGAGCTGGCTTTCATCCAGTGAAAAGGCAAGCCCGTTCGGCCGGACCATGTCGGTGATGACGGCCTCGACCTCGCCCGTATCCGGATCGACCCGGTAGACATTGCAAGCGCCGATCTCGCTTTCGGCCTTGTCGCCCTCATAGTCGGTGTCGATGCCGTAGCTCGGATCGGTGAACCAGATCGAGCCGTCGGATTTCACGACCGCGTCATTGGGCGAATTCAGCCGCTTGCCTTTCCATTCGGCCGCGATGGTGGTGACGGAACCGTCATGCTCGGTGCGGCTGACGCGGCGGCCGGAATGCTCGCACGTCACCAGTCGGCCCTGGCGGTCGACGGTGTTGCCGTTGGAATTGCCGGAGGGCTGACGGAAGACGCTCACATTGCCGTCGGTCTCGTCATAGCGCAGCATGCGGTTGTTGGGGATGTCGGACCAGACGACATAGCGGCCGGCGGCGAACCAGGCCGGCCCTTCCGCCCACTGACATCCGGTAAACAGCTTTTCCACCTGGGCGTTGCCGTTGAACAGCCGCGCGAAACGCGGATCCAGAATTTCGTAATAGTCTGCGGTCGCCATGCATTTCCTCCGGGCATCACGTGACGCGCGGATCAAGCCAGCCTGCGGGCGCGATGGCAAGGTGGCGCAGGCGCAATTTGTAAGACAAAAGGTGCCCGGCCGGCATGGCCCGCCAGCCTGTCCGGCCGTTTATGGTGCTGTAGCGCTGTATTAACCCGCTATGCGCCCTGTGCAATGGTGCATTGCAACATCTTCTTTTTGCATCGCACCATTCCTATGTCATGGTGCGAACGACCAAGGGAGGAACAAATTCACCGCTGATATGCGGCACGAAAGGACCCTTGCTATGGCTTTTGACAACCTCTTCTCCCGCGCGCGCTCCTCGATGGCCAAGCGCCGCCACTACAACCGCCTCGTCGCGGAAATCGAAAACCTGACGAGCCGCGATCTGGCCGACCTGCGCGCCGACCGCTCGGAAATGCTCTACCAGGTCCACAGGCAGATCTACGGCTGAGCATTTCAAACGTCAGCGGGGCACCGCCCCCTCACCCGGATTGCCAAACCGAATTGCATGAGCAATTCGGGCAATTCGACCTCTCCCCCCGGGGAGAGGAGCTAGCCTGTGCCGATGCTTCCCTCTTCTCCCCCACGGGGAGGAGGGGGCCGCGTAGCGGCCCGATGAGGGGGCATGGCGCCAACGTCAGCCCGGTGCCGCGAGCGCCTTTTCAATCTGCGGCAACAGAACATCCCTCGCCGACTCCCCTGTCAGCGGCCCGACATGCTTGTAGGCAATCTTGCCGTCCTTGCCGATGACGAAGGTTTCCGGCACGCCGTAGACGCCCCAGTCGATGGCCGTGCGGCCGGCCTCGTCGACACCTATCGCCTGGAACGGATTGCCGAGATCACCAAGGAACCGGCGCGCGTTTTGCGCTTGGTCCTTGTAGTTTAGCGCGGCCATGACGAAGCGCTTGTCCTGCGACAGCGCCAGGAGCACCGGATGCTCTTCCCGGCACGGCGCGCACCACGATGCAAAGACGTTGACCAACGTTACCTTGCCGGCGAAGGCTTTTGAATCCAGCCCGGGCAGGTTTGATCCTTCCAGCGCCGGCAGGTTGGTCTGCGGCGCCGGCAGGCCGATCAGCGCCGACGGCACTGCCGCCTCGTCGCGTCCCGACAAAAGCTGCGACAGGAACAATCCGGCGAGGCCGAGAAAAACCAGCAGCGGCAACAGCACGATCAGGCGGCGGTGCGGCGACGCCGGCGTTTCGCTTTCCGTGCTCATGGCTTGCTGGCCCCAGTGCTGGCCCCAGTACCGGCTTTGTCCGAGCGACGCCGCACGCCGGCCGCTTCTAGTTCCGCCAGTTCGCGCTTGCGGGTCCGCTGGTCGAGCAGGATCCAGCCGATCAGCCCGGCCAGCACGATCGCCGTGATGCCATAGGCGGCCGCGACATAGAGTGCGTGTGCACTCATGCGCTTCGCTCCCCTTCCACCGTCGCTTCGTCGTGCTCGATCATGGCCTTCCCATGGCTTTGCGGCTTTCTTAGCTTTGCGGCTGGGGCTTCGCAATTGATCCGTCGCGCCGCAGCGGTCATATCAGTCCGTTCCATGCCGCAGCGCCAGTGCTGCCGCCACCGGACCCAGCACGGCAAGAAACAGCGTCAGCGCGGCAAGAATGAGGAAGGGCTGCAGGAACGGATCAGGGTCGGCCACCGCGCCGTAGCTCGCCGACACCCCGAAGATCAGCACCGGGATGGTCAGCGGCAGCACCAGCACCGAGATCAGCAGCCCGCCGCGCGGCAGCGCCGCCGCCACCGCCGCACCGACCGCGCCGATGAAAGTGATGGCCGGCGTGCCGACCAGCAGCGTCAGCGCCGTGGCGCCGATGCTGAGCGGCTCCATGTTCATGAACAGACCGAGCAGAGGAGCGGCGACCACCAGCGGCAGAACGCTGCCCATCCAGTGCGCCAGGCACTTCACCAGCACCGTCAGCGCCAGCATGTGGCGGTCATTGCCCAGCACCAGAAGATCGAGCGAACCGTCTTCGCGATCGGCCTGAAACAGCCGGTCGAGGCCGAGCAGGCAGGCGAGCAGAGCGCCGATCCAAAGGATCGCCGGACCGATGCGGGCGAGCAGCTTCAGGTCCGGTCCGACACCGAAGGGGATGGTGGCGATGACGGCGAGGAAGAAGATGACGCCGGTGAGCGCCCCGCCCCCGGCACGGATTGAGAGACGGACGTCGCGCAGGAAGAGGGCTAGCATTGGCGAGCCGCGCCTGCGGTTTGATCGCCATCTTGCCGAAGGTGGCGTTCCTTCACACCCCCCTCTGTCCTCCCGGACATCTCCCCCGCAAGGGGGGAGATTGGCAGTTCCGTTGCTGACGCCTCTTTTTCAATGCCGGTGATTGGCGAAAGCCGGCATGACATCTGATCTCCCCCCCTGCGGGGGAGATGCCCGGTAGGGCAGAGGGGGGTGGGCGGGAATGCCGACATCACCCTGTTGCTCCCATCCTCAATTCCTTCGCCCCATCCAATCCCAGTGGCAAATGCGTCGCCGCGACAATAATCCCGCCCTCCGCGCAATGCCTCGTCATCAGCCCCGCAAACCGCGCCTCCGAGGCCTTGTCCAGCCCAGCCGTCGGCTCATCCAGCAGCCACAGCGGCTTATGACTGACCAGCAATTTCGCAATCGCCGCCCGCCGCCTTTGCCCGGTCGACAAATATCCGAAAGGCAGATGGCCGATGCCGCCGAGACCAACCGTCTCCAGCGCCTCCCCCACACCCGACTGCCCATCGCCGTTGAAATCGCGCCAGAAGCGCAGATTCTCCGCCACGCTGAGCGCCGCCTTCATTGCATTGAGGTGGCCGAGATAGTGGACCGCCGAAGCGATCGTCGGAAACGTCTCGCCGCCGCCCTCGATGCGCACGTCGCCTTGCGCCTTCGGCAGCAGCCCGGCGATGACCCTGAGCAGCGTCGATTTGCCCGAACCGTTCGGCCCGGTGACGACCAGCACCTGGCCCTTGTCGAGCGCAAAACCGATGCCGGAAAAGACCGTCTCGCCGCCGCGTTCGCCGCCCAGATTTTCGGCAATCAGCCGCATGCCTGCCCGTCCCGAAAACTTTACCGCGCGATAGCTGCCGCATCGCACAAATTTGCTCCGCAACTGTCTAGAACTATTCCAGAAAATTCTCTATATGCGGGACATCCGTGCCAGCGGTCGGCACGGGAACAGAATTTGCGCCGAACCAGCGCACGCGCCGCCTTGAACGGCTCGGGTTGGCTGGGAACGGACAGCGGAAATGGCCGTACCCGCACCTTTGCGCGTGATTGCATGCCCATCGGCGTCCGTTCCCTTTCAGGCTGAACAGACAAGGACGGACCGCACGTGTCAAAATCCCTCGACAGTTTCAATTGCCGCCGCACCCTCACCGTGGGTGGCGCGGACTATGTCTATTACAATCTGGTCGAGGCCGAGAGGAACGGCCTCACCGGCATTGCCCAGCTGCCTTATTCGATGAAGGTGCTGCTGGAAAACCTTTTGCGCAATGAAGACGGCCGCTCCGTCACCAAGGACTCTATCCAGGCTGTGGCCGGCTGGCTGACCGACAAGGGCACCGCCGGCGTCGAGATCGCCTATCGCCCGGCGCGTGTCCTGATGCAGGATTTCACCGGCGTCCCGGCGGTGGTCGACCTTGCCGCCATGCGCGACGGCCTCAAGGCGCTCGGCGGGGATCCGCAGAAGATCAATCCGCTGGTGCCGGTCGACCTCGTCATCGACCACTCCGTCATCGTCGACGAATTCGGCACGCCACTGGCCTTTGCCAGGAATGTCGAGCTCGAATATGAGCGCAACGAAGAGCGCTATAAATTCCTGAAATGGGGCCAGCAGGCGTTCCGCAATTTTCGCGTCGTGCCGCCCGGCACCGGCATCTGCCATCAGGTCAACCTCGAATATCTCGGTCAGGTCGTCTGGACCAACACGGAAGACGGCGAAACGACCGCCTATCCCGACACCTGCGTCGGCACCGATTCGCACACCACCATGATCAATGGCCTTGGCGTGCTCGGCTGGGGCGTCGGCGGTATCGAGGCCGAGGCGGCGATGCTCGGCCAGCCGGTTTCCATGCTGTTGCCCGAAGTCATCGGCTTCCGCCTTACCGGCAAACTCAGGGAAGGCATCACCGCCACTGACCTGGTGCTGACCGTCACCCAGATGCTGCGCAAGAAGGGCGTCGTCGGCAAGTTCGTCGAGTTCTTCGGCCCGGGCCTGTCCAACATGACGCTGGCCGACCGCGCCACCATCGGCAACATGGCGCCCGAATATGGCGCCACCTGCGGCTTCTTCCCGGTCGACGGCGAGACCATCCGCTACCTCACAATGTCGGGCCGCGAGGAAAGCCGCATCGCCCTGGTCGAGGCCTATTCCAAGGCGCAAGGCATGTGGCGTGACGCCGGCTCGGCCGACCCTGTCTTCACTGACCTGCTCGAACTCGAGCTCGACAGCGTCGTGCCGTCGATGGCAGGTCCCAAGCGCCCCGAAGGCCGCGTTCCGCTCGAAGGCATTCCGGCCGGCTTCGCCAAGGCGATGGAGACCGAGTACAAGAAGGCTGCCGAAATCCACAAGCGCTATGCCGTCGAAGGCACCGACCATGATCTCGGCCATGGCGATGTCGTCATTGCCGCCATCACGTCCTGCACCAACACCTCGAACCCGAGCGTGCTGATCGGCGCCGGCCTCTTGGCGCGCAACGCCAACCGGCTCGGCCTCAAGCAGAAGCCGTGGGTGAAGACCTCGCTGGCGCCGGGCAGCCAGGTGGTCGCCGAATATCTGGAAAAGTCCGGCCTGCAGAAGGAGCTCGACCAGATCGGCTTCAACCTGGTTGGTTTCGGCTGCACCACCTGCATCGGCAATTCCGGCCCGCTGCCGGCGCCGATCTCCAAGACCATCAACGATAAGGGCCTGATCGCCGCCGCAGTGCTCTCCGGCAACCGCAACTTCGAAGGCCGTGTTTCACCTGACGTGCAGGCGAACTATCTGGCGTCGCCGCCGCTGGTGGTAGCCCATGCTTTGGCCGGCACCGTCACCAAGGACCTGACCACCGAGCCACTCGGCGAAGGCCGCGACGGCAAGCCGGTCTATCTCAGGGATATCTGGCCGAGTTCGGCCGAGATCCAGGAGTTCATCGAGAAGAACGTCACACGTGAGCTGTTCGCCCGCAAATATGCCGACGTCTTCAAGGGCGACGAATACTGGCAGAACGTCAAGGCGCCGGAAGGCCAGACCTATGCCTGGGACGACAACTCGACCTATGTGCAGAACCCGCCCTATTTCGCCGACATGACCTCCGGTTTCGGCAAGATCGGCGACATCAAGGGCGCGCGCGTGCTCGGCCTGTTCGGCGACAAGATCACCACCGATCACATCTCACCGGCGGGTTCGATCAAGGCCGCTTCCCCGGCCGGCAAATACCTCACCGACCATGGCGTCGGCGTTGCCGACTTCAACCAGTACGGCACAAGGCGCGGCAACCATGAGGTGATGATGCGCGGCACCTTCGCCAACATCCGCATCCGCAACCATATGCTGGGCGAGAACGGCCGCGAGGGCGGCTACACCATCCACTACCCGTCGAAGGAAGAGGAATCGATCTACGACGCGGCGATGAGGTACAAAAAGGAAGGCGTGCCGCTGGTCATCTTCGCCGGCGTCGAATACGGCAACGGCTCCTCGCGCGACTGGGCAGCTAAAGGAACGAATCTCCTCGGTGTCCGTGCCGTCATCGCCCAGTCCTTCGAGCGCATCCATCGCTCCAACCTGGTCGGCATGGGCGTCATCCCCTTCGTCTTCGAGGAAGGCACCTCATGGGCCTCGCTCAACCTCAAGGGTGACGAGCTGGTCGAGATCGACGGCATAAGCACCATCAAGCCACGCCAGACGATGATCGCCAAGGTGACCTATGGCGACGGCACCGTGAAGAACGTGCCGATCATCTGCCGCATCGATACGCTGGACGAGCTCGACTACTTCAAGAATGGCGGCATTTTGCAATACGTGCTGCGCGATCTGGCCGCGTAGCGGCCAGGGTTTAGGCAGTAGGGATTGGGCGGTAGCGGGGAACGACATCCCCTGCTCCCTACTCCCTACTCCCTACTCCCTACTCCCTACTCCCTACTCCCTACTCCCTACTCCCTACTCCCAGTCTTTCGAAAGCATTGCCCGACCCGATCGAAGCCCCGCCCTGTACGACAGGAGTAAAAACCGGCTGGGCTCAGCAAGATCTGCCCCACGCTCCTGATGCCATGCTCCCGATCGAACCGGGCGGTGAAGTGCTCCCCCTGTGATGGCCATACCCATGGTTGCGGCAGCAAAAATTTCACCGCAACGTGACTTCCCGTTGACTGTCGCTTCTGCCACAAATCTGGGCAACCAGAACAAGGCCGGCGTCACCGGCGGGAATCGGAACGACCATGGCACCTCGACACCCTCTGCGGCTTGCGGCTTTTGCGCTGGCCTTCTCGGCGCTTGCCGGGACCGGGTTCGCCGAGGAATCGGGAACGACCCAGACCGACAAACCGCAGATTGACAGGCCCTTGGGCGTGGTCGAGCTGTTCACCAGCCAGGGCTGCAATTCCTGCCCGCCGGCGGACGCGTTCTTTGCCGAGCTCGCGGCCAAGGACAACGTCGTCGCGCTCGCCTACCACGTCAATTACTGGGACTATCTCGGCTGGCAGGACACGCTGAGCAGCAAGGACAATACCGACCGGCAATATGACTATATGCGCGCCTTCGGCACCCGCTCCGTCTACACGCCGCAAGCCGTCATCAATGGTCGCAGCCATGTCAACGGCGCCAGCCGCAAGGAGGTCGACGGCGCGCTTGCCCGCATGGAGAAATCCGGTGAAGGCATGCGGGTCAGCGTCAAGGTCAGCCGCACCAGCGATCGCGTCATGATCGATGCCGGCGACGCCGGTAGCGGCCCCAGCGACGCCCATGTCGTCATCGTCTATTTCGAACCACCGCAGACGGTGACCATCGCCAAGGGCGAGAACACCGGCCGCAGCATGACCTACTGGAACGCCGTCACCGGCATCCAGACCGCCGGCATGTGGCACGGCAAGGCGCAGCGCTACGAATTGCCGATGACCGAGATCGCCAAGAAAGGCGGCTGCGCCGTGCTGCTGCAATCGGTCGGCAAGGACGGCCTGCCGGGGCCTATTCTGGGCGCGGCGTTTATTCACAAGCCTTAAGAGGCTGGTCCATATCTTTTGATATCGGCGGGACAGCACCCCCCTCTGGCCTGCCGGCCATCTCCCCCGCAAGGAGGGAGATTGGCAGCTTCGCCACATCCGCCATCCTGTCCCACGTTTGAGATTGGCGAAAGCAAACGCGAAATCTGATCTCCACCCTTGCGGGGAGATGTCCGGCAGGACAGAGGGGGTGTGAAGGATCACGACGACAAGTGTCTGGCGCCGCCCAACAAAAAAACCGACGTCAGCTTGCTTCTGACGTCGGTCATTTAGGCTTTGGGATCGTCGCACCCGGTCTCTCCCTGAGGAAAGTCCGAGGTTGGTTCGATCCGACGCAGACCCGTGGGCGGGGGGCTTGGGGTTTACGAGCCGGTGCCGGACCGAACCGTCTCAGGCAACGCCGGTAAATTCGTCGGACATTGGGGCATGAGCGCGGATAAAAAAAGGCAGAAATGTGGCGAGGCATCACCAATTCAAACACCGCGTTTTATAAAAGTGACTGGACGTTGCGAAAACAGCGCGGTCCCGGGATGGTTAGCCGGGCCTTGCAATTCCACGGCGAACACGCCAACTTCTGCAAGCGAGATTCATTTTCAAAGGGATCGCGGGATGACCGATCGCAGCGGTGGGACGGAGGATGGGGACGCATCCGCAATATTGATCCCGCTGCACGAGGCGCGACGCGAACGCCTCGACCAGCCGGTCCGTTTCGACCGGCGTGAACTCGACGAGATCCTGAAGCTGTACGGACGCATGGTCGCCGCCAACGAATGGCGCGACTATGCCATCGATCATCTGTCTGATCGGGCTGTGTTTTCAGTCTTCCGCCGGGCCAGCGAAGTGCCGCTGTTCCAGATCGTCAAGGATCCGAAACTGGCACGCCGGCAAGGCGCCTTCGCCGTCATCGCCGCCGGCGGCCGAATCCTCAAGCGCGGCCAGGAACTCGGTCGCGTGCTCAACGTCTTCGATGCTAAGCTGAAGATTGTCCAGGCCTAATTGAAAATTGGGGAATTGAAGAGCTGAAGAATTGAAAAAAGAGGATGTAACGGTCGAAATACCGCAGGATTTGTTCTCAGCTATTCGGATCCTCAATTCTTCAGTTCTCTTCAGTTCTCCTCAATTCCCCTCCTCAGGCTCTCACGAAACTTCCGCTCCGGCAGCGAATGCGGATCGGGCGGAACCGTTACGCCGCCATTCAGCGACAGCTGCATGAACACCGTGTCAAGCCAGCGCCCATGCTTGTAGCCGGAGCCTTCCAGGCGACCGGAATGGCGAAAGCCGAGCTTTTCATGCAGCCGCACCGAGGCGCTGTCTGCATGGCCGTCGCCGATCACCGCGACGATCTGGCGAAAGCCCGCCATACGGCAGGCTTCAATCAGCGCCTGCATCAGCAGCAGCCCGACGCCCTGGCCCTTCGCATCAGGCGCGACATAGACGGAATCCTCTACGATGAAGCGGTAGGCCGGGCGCGGCCGGAACGCGCCGGCATAGGCGTAGCCGAGCAGCGCGCCACCTCGTTCCGCCACCAGATAGGGAAAGCCCCCCACCGTCAGGCTGTCGAAGCGCGTACCCATCTCAGTGCGGCTGGGCGGCTCCAGCTCATAGCTCGCGGTGCCATGCGTCACGGCGTCAGCGTAGATCTCGGTGATTCGGCCGAGGTCGCCTTCCAAGGCCGCGCGGATGGAAATAGTGCTCATAATTTATGCAGACGATTCATCTGCCTCCATGACAGCAAAGGCCGGCACAAAAGAAAAGGGCGGCCGTTGGGCCGCCCTCTTGATATCAGCTGGTCCAGTTGCCTGATGGGAAGACCGCCTACCGGCGATCGCCCATGAACTGCAGCAGGAACATGAACAGGTTGATGAAGTCGAGATATAGCCTCAACGCGCCCATGATCGCCTTGCGGCCGGCAACGTCGGCCTGATCGCCTTCGTAGTACATTTCCTTGATGGTCTGCGTGTCGTAGGCGGTGAGGCCGGCGAAGATCAACACGCCGATCGCCGAGATAGCGAAGCCGAGCGCCGACGATTGCAGGAAGATGTTGATCAGCATGGCGATCACCAGGCCGACCACGCCCATGACCAGGAACGAGCCGAACGCCGAAAGGTCGCGCTTGGTCGTGTAGCCGTAGAGCGACAGCGCGCCGAAGGCGGCCGCCGTGGCAAAGAAGGTCTGAGTGATCGAGGCGCCGGTGTAGACCAGGAAGATGGTCGACAGCGACAGGCCGACCAGGCCCGAATAGACCCAGAAGGTGGTTTGCGCCGCGGCCACGCTCATCGACTGGATCCTGAACGACAGGAAGAAGACGGCGGCGAGCGGAGCCAGGATGACCACCCAGCGGAAGGCGCTGGCATAGATCAGCGTGCCGAAAGCGGTCAGCTGTCCGTCGCCGGTGACGGCGAGCTGGAAAGCGCCCCAGGCGGCGACGCCGGTGATGAGGAGGCCAAGCCCCATCAAATTGTAGACCTTGAGCATGTAAGTGCGCAGGCCTTGGTCGATGTCGGCGCGCGCGCCCGGCACGGCCGAAGTCTGGTAGTTGCGAATGGGCTCAGCCATTGGAATCCTCTGTTGCTTCTGCCCCGTACGGTGTCAGGCCCTTTCGGACCTGGGCGCCGCTGGCGGGGCTCCAGCATGCCTGTGGCGAAATATGATGGTTCTTGACGTCAAGAACAAGACCGTAACGGGCTGCAACGCTTGGTGAATCTCCGGAAGCCGGTTTTCTTGGGCTTCCTTGACTGCACATTACCAAGATTTAATCGGAAACGGCAGATTCGGCCAACCTTGCCGTTTTGGGCCTAGAGGTCGCGCAGCACCGGCGCCGCCTTGTGCCCGAGCACCCGCCAGGTGCCGGCAAGGCCGATGCCGACCGTGATCACCAGCGCAAACACCAAGGTCGCCACTGCCACCTCCGGCATGAAATGCGACGGCAACGTCATGATGCGGGCAACGATGTACCAGGCGGCGATGCCGCCGGCAGCCAACGCAAACACCGCGGTGGCCAGGCCGATCAGCATGTATTCCAGCGAAAACGCCGCGATCAGCGTGCGCCTCGTGGCGCCCAACGTCTTCAGCACCACGGCATCGTGGATGCGGGCGCGATTTCCCGCGGCGAGTGCGCCGGCCAGCACCAGCACCGAAGCGATCAGCGCCACGCCGGCCGCGGCCCGGATCGCCGTGCCGAGCTGGCCGACCAGCCGGTTGACGACGTCGAGCGCGTCCTTGACCCGAACTGTCGTCACCGCCGGGAAGGCGCGGGTGACGGCGTTGAGCAGGCGGGCATCCTCTGCTGCCGTGGCATCCTTTTCGGTCAGCGTCGCCAGCCAGCCATGCGGGGCGCCGGCAAAGGTGCTGGGCGAGAACACCATGACGAAATTGATGCCCATCGTCTCCCATTGCACCTCTCGGAAATTGGCGATCCTGGCCGCTACATTGCGTCCGAGCACATTGACGGTGACGGTATCGCCGAGCTTCAGGCCGAGCGCCTTGCCTTCATCGTTGGAGAACGAGACCAGCGGTTCGCCGCTGTAGTTCTCCGGCCACCAGCTGCCCTCGGTCAATGTCGCATTGGCCGGCTGTTTGGCGTCGTAGGTCAGGCCGCGATCGCCGCGCAGCACCCATGCGCCTTCCGATGGCACATTGGCCTTGTCGACACTAACGCCGTTCAGCGCCATCACCCGGCCGCGCAGCATCGGCACCTTGACCAGCGTTCCCTTCGGCGCCTCTTTGCCGATCAGTGTCGAGAAGGCATCGACCTCGCTATTCTGGATGTCGACGAAGAAGAAATTCGGCGCCCGTCCCGGCAGACTGCCGGAGATCTGCTGCCTGAGATTGCCGTCGATCAGCGCCAGCGTCACCAAAAGCGTCAGCCCGAGGCCCAGCGACAGCACGACGGACGGCGTCAGCGCGCCGGGCCGGTGGATGTTGCCGATGGCGAGCCTGAGCGCGACCGAGCGCACACGCGGGCTTTTGCGCGCCACCCACTGCACCAGCGCACCGACCAGGCGCAACACCAGAAAGGCAAAGACCGTCGCGCCGACGAAGATCAAGGCGATGCGCCGGTCGCCGGAAAACAGGATGGCGAGCGCCGCCAAAGCGACCGCGATGCCGACCGCCGTGGCAAGATAGGGCAGGCGTGGAAAGCCGCGGCCCTCAAAACCCATTTCGCGAAACAGCGCGGTCGCCGGCACATCGCGGGCGCGGCCGAGCGGCAACAGCGCGAAGGCAAGCGTCACCAGCAGCCCGAACAGCGCGGCAAGAGCCAGCGCACCGGGATAGAAGCCGCCTTTAGCCGGCACCGGAATGACCGACTGGAGCGCAGCGCTGGCAGCAAACGGCATGGCGGCGCCGAGGATGAGGCCAAGCGCGATGCCGAGGCCGGCGATCATCAGGATCTGCACGAGATAGACGGTGAAGACGAAGCCGCCCGAGGCGCCAAGGCTCTTGAAGGTGGCGATGACGCCGCGCTTGCCGTCGAGATAGGCGCGCACCGCATTGGCAACGCCGACGCCACCGACGACCAGCGCCGTCAGCCCGACCAGCGTCAGGAATTGCGAGAAGCGCTCGATGTTGGAGGACAGCGCCGGCGCGGCGTTCGAGCGGGTGCGGATCGACCAGCCGGCTTCGGGGAAATCGCTCGCCGCCCGATCCTGGATGGCCTTGAGATCGGCCTCGCTGGCGCCGGCCGGCAGCCGAACCTTGTAGGCATTCTCGACCAGGCTGCCCGGCTGGATCAGGCCGGACGCGGCAAGCCCTTGCGTCGAGACCATCAGCCGCGGCGCGAAGCCGAAGCCGTCCGACACCGCATCCGGTTCGCTCACCAGCCTGGCCCGCAATTCGAATGTCGCGCTGCCGACCTTCAGCCGGTCACCGATCTTCACATTCAGCCGGTCGAACAACAGGTCTAGCGCGGCGGCGCCAAAGACGCCTGATTTCTCGCCGAACAAATCCTCTCTGCCAAGCTGCGGCGCGGTCTCGAGCGCGCCATAGAGCGGATAGGCGTCGTCGATGGCCTTGGCCTCGACCAGCGCCTGGTCGGAGCCGTCTTCCAGCCGCGCCATCGAGCGCATATTGGCGCTGTGCGACACAGTGCCGAGGCGGTCGAGGAAGGTGCTTTCGGCTGGCGTCGCATCGCGCTGGTTAAGCTGGAAGCGCAAGTCGCCGCCAAGCAGCGTCTGGCCCTGGTCGGCAACGCCTGCGGTGATCGCCTGCGCCACCGAATTGACCCCGCCGATTGCAGCGACGCCGAGCGCAATGCAGGCAAGGAAGATCAGGAAACCCGACAACCCGCCGCGCATCTCGCGCAGCGAGAAGCGGAACGCGAGCTTCAGCGTCTGCGACAGTGGCATCAGGCCGGCACCTTGACCTGCGCTACCGGCGCATCCTCGATGCGGCCCGAGCGCATCGACACCTGGCGCGAGCAGCGCGCCGCAAGGGCCGGATCGTGCGTGACCAGCACCAAGGTCATGCCGCGCTCGGCCGCCTTGGCGAACAAAAGGTCGGCAACCTGCCGCCCCGTCGCCTGGTCGAGATTGCCGGTCGGCTCGTCGGCGATGAGAATGCGCGGCGACGGCGCCAGCGCGCGGGCGATCGCCACGCGCTGCTGTTCGCCGCCGGAGAGCTCGCCCGGATAGTGGGTGACGCGGTCGCTCAAGCCCACCGCCGCCAGCTCGCGCGCCGCGACACCGAACGCATCGGCATGGCCGGCCAGTTCCAACGGCACCGCGACATTTTCGAGCGCCGTCATGTTGGGAATGAGATGGAAGGACTGGAAGACGATGCCGATGTTTCGGCCCCGAAAAGAGGCGATCTGGTCCTCGCTTTTGCCGTTCAGCAATTCGCCGGCGATCCGCACCGTCCCCGAATCGACCCGCTCCAGCCCGGCAAGCACCATCAGCAAGGTCGACTTGCCGGAACCCGAAGGGCCGACAATGCCGGTCGCCTCGCCGCGCGTCACGTCAAGGCTGACGCCTTTCAGCACATGCACAGACGAAGCCCCTTGGCCCAGGGTCAGGGATATGTCTTTCAGCGCGATGACGGCTTCTGTCACAATTAAAGCGTCCTATATCAGGATGAAGGCTCTGCTTGCCGGAAGCCGCCGCCGGAAGAATTCCTCGGGTATATGGGGCCTGCCACATGTCTTTCAAACGCAAGATATCTTTCAAACGCTTGAATGCCGCAGGGCTCGTCCTTTTCGTCACCCTTTGCGGCGCCATTTCGTCGGTGCGCGCCGAGACGTTCACCATCGTCGGCTTCGGCGACAGCCTGATGGCCGGTTTCGGCCTCGGGCCTGGCGATGGCTTTACCGACAAATTGCAAGCTGCGCTGCGCGCCAAAGGCCATGACGTCACCGTAGCCAACGCCGGCGTTTCAGGCGACACCTCGAGCGGCGGCTTGGCGCGGCTTGACTGGTCGGTGTCGGATGGGACAAGGCTGGTTATCCTCGAACTCGGCGCCAACGACATGCTGCGCGGCGTCTCGCCCAGCATTACGGAAAAGAACCTGGACGACATGCTGGCGAAGCTGAAAGCGCGCAAGATCGCGGTGCTTTTGGCCGGCATGCGCGCCGCTCCCAATCTCGGCGCCGACTACCAGAACGCCTTCGATGCGATCTATCCAAAGCTGGCCGCGAAATACGATGTGCCGCTCTATCCGTTTTTTCTCGATGGCGTCGCCGGACAGTCCGGCCTGCAGTTGGAGGACGGCCTGCATCCCAATCCGAAGGGCGTCGCAGTGATGGTCGAGCGCATCCTGCCCGCCGTGGAGAAGGCTGTTGCGGCAGTTCAGGGTGGCGGTTGAACGCCGGCCTGACGAGAATAACGCGGCGTTCGCCTCGCGCGAACTTTGAAACAAAAGACCGGGCTGCCGATGACCCGAGTCATTCATGCTGCGCTCGAAGAGCATATGCAGCATCTGGGTAATGCAAGCGCCGAAGCGGCACGGCAATAGTGCTTATTCATCGCTTGGAGGCGCCTGTTCGTAAAAATGCCTGCAACCAACAAACCACTTGCCCCGTTTGACTATCGATGATTCGCTAGGGGCACAGTTCGATTCGAGGAAGGGAGGCTCACCATGCCGCGTCTTTTCACCGCCCTCGAAATACCGCGTGACGCCGCTCTTTCGCTGTCCCTGCTCAGGGGCGGCCTGCCCGGAGCCCGCTGGATCGATGTCGAAAACTACCATCTGACGCTGCGCTTCATCGGCGACGTCGAAGGCCATGTCGCCGACGAAATCGCCAACGCGCTCGACCGGGTGCACCGCCCATCCTTCTCGCTCACCCTGTCCGGAGTTGGCGCTTTCGGCCAGAAGAAGCCGCACGCCGTCTGGGCCGGCGTCTTCGCCTCGCCCGACCTTTCGGCGCTGCAGAGCGAAATCGACCGCATCTGCCAGCGGCTCGGCCTGCCCGCCGACCCGCGCAAGTTCACCCCGCATGTTACGCTGGCACGCTTGCGCAATTCGAGCCCGCTCGACGTCGCCCAGTACCTGTCGGCGCGCGGCAATTTTGCGACGCTACCGTTTCGCGTCGGCCGCTTCGTGCTGATGTCGTCGCGCGATTCGGTCGGCGGCGGTCCCTACATTGTCGAGGAGGCGTGGCCGCTCTCCGGCGTCGACGCCCGCGCCACCAATCTCGTCGCCAGCGCCTCCGACGCTTCGCGGATCATGCGGTAGACCGAAGCGAACGCTTCGGCCCCGTCATAATAGGGATCCGGCACGTCGCGGGTTTTGCCCTGCGCAAACTCTGCCAAGAGATGAATACGTTCCCGCGCACCGGCCGGCGCCAACGCCTTGAGGTCGCGGACATTTTGCCGATCCATGCCGAGGATCAGGTCGAAGCGCGAAAAATCCTCCGGCCTGACCTTGCGTGCCCGCTGCCCTGATATGTCGAGGCCGTGGCGGGCCGCAATCGCGATCGAGCGCGGGTCGGGCGCTTCGCCGAGGTTCCAGCCGCCGGTCGCCGCAGAGTCCAGCACGATGTCGTCCAGCACCATGTCGCGGCCGCGTTCCGCCAGCACGGCGCGGAACACGCCTTCGGCCAGGGGTGAGCGGCAGATGTTGCCGAGGCAGACGAAGAGTATGGAATTTATCGGCTTTACGCTCATTCGATATGCGCCGTTCGTGCATTTGGAAGCCCAAAACGCAAAGGACTTTTGGGCGACTTGCATTATGGTGAGGGTCGATATCTGGGATAGCACGGGAAATCATCATGACGAGAGAGAAACTCAGCAAGGACGCCATCGCCGCCGCACTGGCCGAACTGGCCGGCTGGTCGCAGGCAGCCGATGGCGCCTCCATCAAGCGCAGCTTCGACTTCAAGAATTTTTCCGAAGCCTTCGCCTTCATGACCCGCGTCGCGCTGGCCGCCGAGAAGATGGACCATCATCCCGACTGGTCGAACGTCTACAAGACTGTCGACGTGACGCTCAACACCCATGATGCCGGTGGTGTCACTGCGCTCGACATCGCGCTGGCCAAGAAGATGAATGGGTATGCTGGCGGCTGAACGCTGGGGCGGCAACGCCAAATCGGCGCCATCCTCTTGCAGTGGACCGGGACTTTCACCACATTTTCCGTGGCGGCCGCGCGCAACGCGTAGCGCGACGGCCGGCAAGGAGAGGATTGATGGCGCAGCAGCCCGGTTTTGATTTCTTCGGCTTCGGCAGCAAGCTCGGCGACGAAAGTGAAGTGCGCGCCAAATTCTGGCGCACGGCCAAGAAGGCCGCCCGGCAGATTCCGTTCATGGAAGAGGTCGTCGCCGGCTATTATTGCGCGCTCGACAGGAAGACGCCTTTGCGTGCCAAGGGCATATTGCTGGCAGCGCTTGGCTATTTCGTGCTGCCGGTCGACGTCATACCCGATTTCGTCTTCGGCCTCGGCTTCACCGACGACATCGCCGTGCTGACCGCCGCGATCTCCACGGTAAGCGCCCATATCACCCCTGCGCACCGCAAGGCCGCCAAGGAGGCGATCGCCGACAAGAGCTGAATCGGCGTCGCGTTGGCAACTTGGTTCAGAAGAAATCCTCCGCTCAAACAGGACGATAGCGGCTGGGCTTCGGGTTCCGCTGCGGCCGTTGGAAAAGTCAAACTCTTGCCGCTTTCGTGGCCTCCAAGTCGCCGCAGGGACATTGCGAAAGCCGTTTTTTCAAGAAGCGGCGCGGAAATGGCGGTGGTTTCCATGGGTGAATGTCCTTTTCCGAGGGAAATTCACCGTTTGGTAACCCAGATTAAATCAAAATGAAGCGACGGGCAGGACGCCAAGCCGGCCTGCCCCGCACCATTTGGAATACGGGAAAAGCGATGCGCGGATTGATTGCACTAGTCTCGAGCCTGGTCCTGGTGGCTTTTGCCGCGCCGGCGCTGGCGCAGCAGGCGACCAAGATCGGCCAGCACAGTGCCTGGGGCACCTACAGCTACCAGGCGCAGGGCGGCAAGGTCTGCTATGTGCTCACCGTGCCGACCGACAAGCAGCCGCCGACGCTCGATCACGGCGACATGTTCTTCTTCGTCAGCCAGCGGCCGGGCCAGCAAGTGTCCTACGAGCCGCAATTCATCGCCGGCTACACATTCCAGGAAGGCTCCAAGGCCACCGTCACCATCGACAAGAAGACGTTCTCGATGTTCACCCGCGGCAAGTCGGCCTGGGTCGAGAACGCCGCCGAAGAGCCGGTGCTGATCGCCGCCATGAAGACCGGCACCGACATGAAGGTCTCGGCGAAGTCTGGCCGCGGCAATCCGACGACCTATGTGTTTTCGCTGAAAGGCATCTCGGCCGCGCTGACGTCGATCGCCAAGTGCAAGTAGGCTAGCGCGGTTCCCGCCGCATGACTCTCGCCGCAACCTGTGCTATGCGCCGCGCTTCTTTCGGCACGATGGATGAAATCGGCCGCAATTCGCTTATATTGGCGCTGATATGACCCTTTCCTTCGATCTCACCAATGAGGGCGCACGCGACGCGTTGCGCACTCGCGCCACGCCCGAGAAGCCGTCGCTGATCGGCCTGACCCGGACCGAGCTCGGCGAGGCCCTCATCAGTGCCGGCATCGTGCCCGAGCGCCAGGCGAAAATGCGCGCCCAACAGCTCTGGCACTGGATGTATGTGCGCGGCGTCTCCGACTTTGCCGGCATGTTCAACATCTCCAAGGATCTGCGCGCCGAACTGGACAAGCATTTCACCGTCGCCAGGCCCGAAATCGTCGAGGAGCAGATTTCCTCCGACGGCACGCGCAAGTGGCTGTTCCGCTTTCCGCCGCGCGGCGCCGGCCGTCCCGTCGAGATCGAGACCGTCTACATCCCCGAGGAAGGCCGCGGCACGCTCTGCATCTCATCGCAGGTCGGCTGCACGCTGACCTGCTCGTTCTGCCACACCGGCACGCAGAAGCTGGTGCGCAATTTGACGGCGGAAGAGATCCTGGCGCAATTGCTCACCGCCCGCGACCGGCTCGGCGATTTCCCCGACCGCGACACACCCGACGGCGCCATCGTCCCTGCCGAGGGCAGAAAAGTCTCCAACGTCGTCATGATGGGCATGGGCGAGCCGCTCTACAATTTCGAGGCGGTGAAGAAGGCGCTGCTGATTGCCTCCGACGGCGACGGACTGTCGCTGTCGAAGCGCCGCATTACGCTCTCGACCTCCGGCGTGGTGCCCGAGATCTTCCGCACCGGCGAGGAGATAGGGGTCATGCTGGCGATCTCGCTGCACGCCACCAATGACGATCTGCGCGACCTGCTTGTGCCGATCAACAAGAAGTATCCGCTGAAGGAACTGATCGAGGCCTGCCGCGCCTATCCCGGCCTGTCCAACGCCAAGCGCATCACCTTCGAATATGTGATGCTGAAGGACGTCAACGATTCCATCGAGGACGCCAAGGGGCTGATCAAGCTGCTCAAAGGCATTCCAGCCAAGATCAATCTGATCCCGTTCAACCCGTGGCCGGGCACCAACTATCAGTGCTCGGACTGGGAGACGATCGAGAAGTTTGCCGACTACATCAACAATGCCGGCTATGCCTCGCCGATCCGCACACCGCGCGGCCGCGACATCCTGGCCGCCTGCGGCCAGCTCAAATCCGACTCCGAACGCATGCGCAAGGTCGACCGCCTGGCGCTGGAAGCCATGATGATTGCGGGGCATGGCGAGGCGTGAGCCGCCTCTTCGCCTACCTCGTCCGCTTCACCGTCATCCTGTTCGGCTATGTCGTCGCCTCATTGGCGGCGAGCGCCTTTCTCAACGTGCTGTTCCTGGCTTCCGTCGGTTATAAGCCGGACGATGCGCACCCGATGATGGCCACGGCGCTCTATTTTTCGATTCCGTTCGTGGCGCTGTTTGTCGCCTATTTCGCTTTCATACCGGCGGTGGTCGCAATCCTGATCTCCGAGGTCCTCAGCCGCCGCGACTGGCTGTTCTATGCACTCGCGGGCGGCGTGGTGGCCGCGGCCTTCCTCGGCTTCGTCCATCAGAACGTGGATGTCGACGTCACCAAACCGCACGCCATCGCCGCGGTGATCGGCTGCGGCATGGTCGGCGGCATCTTCTACTGGCTAAGCGCCGGCCGCTGGGCCGGAAGCTGGTGGCAGGCCGCTACTTCGCCTGAGCGGTCAGGATCTTGAGCGCGAAGGCCGAAAACACACCGGCAAAGAGATAGTCTACCACCCGCGTCACCCGCGGGCTGGCCTTCATCGCCGCCGAAAACCTTTCCGCAGCAAAGACCATCGGCGCTGTCACCGGGACCGACAGCACGATGAACATGAGGCCGAGGAAGAACAGTTTTCCCGGCGCGTTCGGATCGTGAGCGGAGACGAACTGCGGCAGAAACGTCATGAAGAACAGGATGATCTTCGGGTTGAGCAGATTGACGCCAAGCCCGGCGGCCCAGCTGCGGAACAGCGAAATTTGCGGCCCGTTCTTCTTCTGCGGTGAAAACGCCGAGCCCTTGGTGATTGCCTGCCAAGCGAGGAAGACGAGATAGGCGGCGCCGAAGATTTTCAGCACGAGGAAGGCCATTGGCGAGGCGACGATCAGCGCCGAGATGCCGACCGCCACCAAAGTTGTATGGATCAGCGTGCCGCACAGCGCCCCGGCCAGCGAGGCAAAGCCGGCGGCGCGGCCCTGGCTCAGCGTGCGCGAGACGAAAAGCGTCATATCCGGCCCCGGCGTGATCGCCAGGATCATGGTGGCGACGGCGAACTGGATCAGTGTTGTGGTGTCGGGAATGAAGGACATCGGTGGCCCCTGGCGAATGATCGTCGGTCTATAACGCAGCCTCCCCGCTCACGCCAGCAACTGACTGGCGTCGCATCTGGTCCAGCGGCTGCGGCGGCCGGCGCCCGTTCATCCCTTGCGCTGGCCGGAAATGCCGTGATACCTCGCCCGCGAAACTCACGCGCGGAACCGCCAAAATGTCCCCAGCAATGCCCAAGACAAAAGACGTCAAGAAGGTCGTGCTCGCCTATTCCGGCGGTCTCGACACCTCCATCATCCTGAAATGGCTGCAGACCGAGCTCGGCGCCGAAGTCGTCACCTTCACCGCCGATCTCGGCCAGGGTGGCGAGCTGGAGCCGGCGCGCCAGAAGGCTGAGATGATGGGCATCAAGGATATCCGCGTCGTCGATGTGCGCGAGGAATTCGTCTCGGATTTCGTCTTCCCGATGTTTCGCGCCAACGCCGTCTATGAAGGCACCTACCTGCTCGGCACCTCGATCGCCCGCCCGTTGATTTCCAAGCACCTGGTCGAGATCGCCCAGGAGGTCGGCGCCGATGCCATTGCGCACGGCGCCACCGGCAAGGGCAACGACCAGGTGCGTTTCGAGCTGTCGGCCTATGCGCTGAATCCCGACATCAAGGTCATCGCGCCGTGGCGCGACTGGTCGTTCAAGTCGCGCACCGACCTGATCAACTTCGCCGAGCAGCACCAGATCCCGGTGGCCAAGGACAAGCGGGGGGAGGCGCCGTTCTCGGTCGACGCCAACCTTCTGCACTCCTCTTCCGAGGGCAAGGTGCTGGAAGACCCGTGGAACGAGCCGCCGGAATTCGTCCATCAGCGCACCGTCTCGCCGATGGACGCGCCGGACAAGGTCACCGAGATCGAGATCGAATTTTTGAAGGGCGATCCGATTGCACTGAACGGCAAGAAGCTGTCGCCGGCCGCCATGCTGACGGCGCTTAACGATCTTGGCCGCGACAATGGCATCGGCCGGCTCGATCTGGTCGAGAACCGCTTCGTCGGCATGAAATCGCGCGGCGTCTACGAGACCCCCGGCGGCACCATCCTGATCGTCGCCCACCGCGCCATCGAATCGATCACGCTCGACCGCGGCGCCGGCCACCTCAAGGACGAGTTCATGCCGCGCTACGCCGAGCTGATCTACAACGGCTTCTGGTTCTCGCCCGAGCGGCTGATGCTGCAGGCGATGATCGACAAGAGCCAGGAGGACGTCGAAGGCACGGTGCGCCTGAAACTCTACAAGGGCAATGTCATGGTCACCGGCCGCAAATCCAAGAAGACGCTCTATTCCGACGCGCTGGTCACCTTCGAGGATGACCGCGGCGCCTACGACCAGAAGGACGCCGCCGGCTTCATCCGCCTCAACGCGCTGCGGCTGAGAACGCTGGCCGCGCGCAACCGCAAGGGTTGAGCCCAACTACTATTCCAGGAAAACCCGGCGGAGATGCCTGGTTTTATTTGCGCCCAACTATTGCAAAAGACGTACCCGCCTTTTAATGCTTGATATTTGCGCAGCCGTATCTAGCCTCTCATCATGATCGATGGGGGCATTTGACATGAAGCCGTGGTTTTTAGTGTTGCCTGCAATGGCCGCCATGCTTGCCGGTTGCCAAACCGGACAGGAGCAAGTGAGTGAGTATCCCAAGGCGGCGTACGAGCGCTGCATCAGCAAGGTGGCCATATCGAACATATCGGCCAAACACGAGATCGCCGCTTTCATGGGCGTTTCCCTGGAACGCATGCCGCCTTTGCTATGCCGGCGCCTTGTCGATGCCATGAAGAGCGGCCGGCTGACCTTCTCCGACATAAACCGCCTCCAGTTCGACCAGTCCACGGACATCTGGAAGGTCATCAAAGGCGATTGAAAGCGGTCCGATCTAAATTACGTGCTGGACAGAGGAAGTTCGACAATGAAGACCAGTATTTTTCTCTTGCTTTCGGCCGCAATCGTCTTTGGCGGATCGCAGGCCCTGGCAGCACCGCAGTTGCGCACCTGCAAAAGTTTTGACGGCCCCTTCCAGATTCCCGCGTCCCAGAAATGCCCGTTAAGCGGCTACGCGCATTCCGACCAACCGACCTCGGTGGACATTAAAGGCAGGCCAAAGGCTGCCACGCGCGCCAAGACGACACGGGCGTCCAACTTGCGTAGCTGCAATGGTTTTGACGGCCCCTTCCAGATTCCCGCGTCCCAGAAATGCCCGTTAAGCGGCTACGCGCACGCGGACCAACCGACAGGAGTGGACATTAAGGGCAGGTCAAGGTCGAAAGCCACCGCGCCGCGAACGTCCAAGTACCGCAACTGCAGCGGTGTCGATGGCGCCTTCCAGGTTCCCATCTCCCAAAAATGCCCGTTGAGCGGCTACGCGCATTATTGAGAGCAGTGTGCAGGAGTCGTTTCGAGCGATTGGATTCTGACGTTCTCATTAACAAAGAGCCCGGCACATGGCCGGGCTCTCCATCGAATAGAGGTTTCTATCAGCTGCCGTCGATCGCGTCGGCGATCTGGGCGATGGCCTGCTGGTAGACGCTGGCGGAATTCCAGCCGGCGATGGCGCCCATATTCGCACTCGCGCTCGCACCCGCCCGCCAGCCATGAGCCTTGAGGAAGTTGGCCGTCGAAGCCAAGGCCGTTGCCTTGTCGCGCAGATTTCCGTTGCCGACGCCATACTTCAGGACATTGCCGGGCAGGAACTGCGTATGGCCGATCTCGCCATGCGCAGCCCCAACCGACGAGGCGCTCAGCGCGCCGCGATCGACCAGCTTCAGCGCCGCAATGGCATGCGGGTAAAAGAACCCCGGGCGACGGCAATCATAGGCAAGCGTCAGAATGGCGGAGACCGTGTTCTGGTTGCCCAGGGAGGCTCCGAAGCCGGTTTCCATGCCCCAGATGGCCAGCAACACGCCCGGCGACACGCCGTAATTGCTCTCGATCCTGTCGAACATCGCCGCATTCGACTTCTTCAGCGCACGGCCCCTGGAAATGATCGCAGCTCCGCCACGGCGCTTCATGAAGGCGTCCACCGAACCGCTGAAAGCCTTGTGGATGGCGCGGTCGACGGAGATTGTCTTTGTCGCGTAGCTGGCACCGGCCAGAGCAGCCAGACCCTTCCCGCCGACACCTTCGGACCTGGCCTGCGCGGCAAAGTCCTGCTTCCACGCTTCGAAGCCCGCGCCGGTCTTGCCGCAGCTGGCCGCCGCCTGCGCGCCCGTCGCCAGCGCGAGTACCGCGACCACCGCGGCAGCAATAATCTTTCCCTTGGCAAGCAATGCCATGCTTTCTCTCCTGATTGCCTGAATCACGTCCCGGTTGCGAACTTGCCAGCGAAACGCGCCATTGTCACCGTACCCCCGGCGCTACGCTGGCCAATGCAGCGGAATTTGCTTACGATCAAGTGCTTATTGTGGCCGAAACGCCCGGGCGCCGGGCAGGCGAATTCGCTGCTCGGGTAAAAAGAGGTGACGGGGGCATGGAACGGCGGCCCGTGGCGGGCGTTTGGGCGAGGCGCCGCTCCGCACCATATTCCTCCTCTGACGCCATACGCCAACGCCTGACGCATTGAGATCGACATGAAACTGTTCGACTGCCCGCATTGCGGCCACCGCCTCTACTTCGAGAATGCGCAGTGCCTGAATTGCGGGAGTCTCGTGCTTTACGATCCCGAGCATGCGCGCTTTGCCTTGTCTGACGTCGACGGCATCTTCCACTGCACCAATGCGGATGAATGCGCCTGCAACTGGATGGCCGAACCGGGCCATACCTACTGCCGCGCCTGCGTGCTGAACCAGCTGATCCCCGACCTCTCCGTCGACGGCAACCGCCGCCGCTGGATTCGCGTCGAGGCGGCCAAGAAGCGCGCCGTCTACTCGCTGCTCGCCTTCGGCCTTCCGGTAGCGCCCAAGCACAACCCCGGCGATGAAATCGGCCTCGCCTTCGACTTCATTGCCGATCCGATCGGCGGCGGTCCCGGCGGCGAACGCATCCTTACCGGCCACGACAACGGCCTGATCACGCTCAACGTCGCCGAGGCGGACTCGGCCGAGCGCGAGAGGCGGCGCGTCGAGATGGGCGAAAATTACCGCACGCTGCTTGGTCATTTCCGTCATGAGCTTGGCCACTACTACTGGGACCGGCTCATCCGCGACGTGCCGCAACGGCTCGATGCCTTCCGGGCGCTGTTCGGCGACGAACGCCCCGACTACGAGCAGGCGCTGAAGGCCTATTACGCCAATGGCGCTGCGCCCGACTGGCAGCAGAACCACATCTCCGCCTATGCGACGTCGCATCCATGGGAAGACTGGGCCGAGAGCTGGGCGCACCATCTCCACATCACCGACACGCTGGAGATGGTGCACGCGCTGAATTTTCCACTCGGCCAGCTTGAGACGATGGAGACCAACGTGCTGCCGCAAGGCGACACCGGCGGCCGGTTGCAGGCGGCGCCCGCGGAACCCAACGCCGTGCCCGAGCCGTTCGGAAAGATTCTCGCCCGCTGGCTGGTACTCTCGGAAGCCTCAAACTCGATCAACCGCTGCATGGGCCTGCCCGACCTCTATCCCTTCGTCATTTCGGACGTGACGGCGCAGAAACTCAGCTTCGTGCATGAGCTTTTGACCGGTTTGCCGAAAGAAACCGGAACAAATCGTGAGCTGGCGTCGGTATTTTAGCCGGAACGCATGCGCTCTGGTTTCGTTGGGTGTCGCGAGGGACCATGAAAGGGAGAGAAACCATGAGACGCATATTGTTTCCGGCCGTCGCCGGGGCGCTTGTCGCGATGTCGGGTGCGGCACTCGCCGATACCGCCGTCTCGGCCGTCACCGATCTTAATGTGCGCGCCGGCCCCGGCCCGCAATATCCCGTGATCGGCGTGCTCGCCGCCGGCCAGTCGGCGACGCTCAATGGCTGCATCGAAAACAGCAAATGGTGCACCATTGCCGAAGCCGGAGGCCAGGGCTGGGTCTATTCCGACTATGTCACGGCCGATTTCGGCGGCAACCGGGTCGTTCTGACACGCCGCCCCGCCGACGCCGCCATCACCGTGGTTGCACCGCCGCAGGATGATTATCCCGATACCTATACCGGTGCGATTCTGTCCGACGACGGCCCCGTCGACGCCATCGACAGGCCACCGGCGGAAGTCGGCACCTATGTCAGCACGCACCGGCTCGATCCTGTCTATCTCGAGGGCGAGGTGGTGACCGGTGCCACCTTGCCCGACACGGTCGAACTGCGCGAAATCCCCGACTACCGCTACCGCTACGTCTATGTGAATGGCCAGCAGGCGCTGGTCGACCCGCAGACACGGCGCATCATGTACGTCGTGCGCTGATTTTGCCTGGAAAGAATGACAAGTGAACTCGTGCCGCCCTCCTGCCGAGGCTGAGGGCGGCAAAAGGGTCGCTGAACAGCAGCAATTGCGCGAGAGCCGACGATCCCCTAGATCATGCGACCCGATGCGTTCGGCAGAGGAACTCGCGTGATATCAGATCCAGCCGCCTTCGAGCGCTATCGCAACACGGCCACCGAAAAGACGAACCTGCCGCGGCTGATAATTGGAACGGCGGTCGTCGTCCTGTTCTGGGTGGCGATCACCCTGGTTGTGGTGCTTGGCGGCACCTATGTCGCGATCGTCTGGCATGTATTGCCGGACGATCCGCGCGGGCCGCTTCAGGGCTTTCTGACCTCGCCCATCGGCATACTCACCGCACTCACCTCGTTTACCGGCATCTGGCTCGGCCTCTGGCTTGCCATGCGTTTCGTCCATGGCGAGCCGCTCTCGGCGCTTTTCGGCGCCAGTCGCCGCGTGTCCTTGTCGGGCTTCCTCAAGGGCCTGGTCGCGGTGCTGATCACATCGGCGCTTTCCGAAATCCTGCTCTACTGGCTACAGCCCGAAATCGCCCGCGGCACGATCAACCTGTCGACCTGGCTGCTGTTCCTGCTCCCGATCGTGGCGCTGACCCTGCTGCAGACCTCGTCCGAGGAGATGCTGTTTCGCGGCTATCTGCTGCGCGGCCTGGCCAGGCGCTTCGAGAGCCCTTACATGTGGGCGCTATTGCCCGCTTTGCTGTTCACCTCCTTGCATTGGAGCCCGGGCTCGACCCCCGCCATCAACGCCTGCGTGCTGGCCTCGATCGCCGCCTTCGCCTTGCTGTTGACGCTGGTGGTTTATGTCACCGGCAATCTCGGCGCCGCCTTCGGCGCCCATCTCGGCAACAATCTCACCGGCTTCCTGCTGATCTCGCATCAGGAGAACTACAATTCCTTCGCCCTGTTCAACGCCAAGCCGCTGGAAGGTCCGGACTGGACGACGACGGATGCCGTCATCATCGCCGCCATCGGTATCGTCTGCACCTTGCTGACGATCCTGCTGCTTCTGCACCCGCGCTCGCCGCTGAAGGTTACGGCCGACCCTCGGGGTGCAGGGTGAACTAAACAGGGACCGATCCAGAGACCGGGAGGCCGCCCTTGTCTTGACTCTTCGGCCGATTTCCTGTCTACAGCCCCGAAATCCGCGACGAGTATCCCTCTGAGCAAGCCGACCAGGACGCCAAAACCTTTTGAGGTGGGTGCTGTAAACAGATCCTGGAGGCCAACACCCGGCAGCGCTGAGCGCCCCCGGGTGCTTTTTGGTTTTGAGCTTTGCTTGGATGAGCGGCGCGAACGCACTACCTCTCGGGCACCATCGGGGTGCCTGAGAAAAAGGAAACGGAATGTTTGAATCGCTGCAGGAGCGCACAAGAGGCGTGGAGGGCCATCGGCCCGACAGGGATCACCATGAATCCGAGGCGCTCTCGGGCGGCGGGTTGACCAATGTTTGAATCACTTCAGGAGCGCCTTGGCTCCATCCTGAACGGCCTGACCGGCCGCGGCGCGCTGTCGGAGGCTGATGTCTCGGCGGCGTTGCGCGAGGTGCGCCGTGCGCTGCTCGAAGCCGACGTTGCGCTGGAAGTGGTGCGTTCCTTCACCGACAAGGTGCGCGAGAAGGCCGTCGGCGCGGCTGTCGTAAAGTCGATCAAGCCCGGGCAGATGGTCGTCAAGATCGTCCATGACGAGCTGGTCGACATGCTCGGCGCCGAGGGCGTCGCCATCGACCTCAATGCGCCGGCGCCGGTCGTCATCATGATGGTCGGCCTGCAGGGCTCCGGCAAGACGACGACCTCGGCCAAGATCGCCAAGCGCCTGACCGAGCGCCAGAACAAGAAGGTTCTGATGGCCTCGCTCGACACGCGGCGGCCCGCGGCACAAGAGCAGCTGCGCCAGCTCGGCGAGCAGGTCAAAGTCGCGACGCTGCCTGTCATTGCGGGCCAGAACCCGGTCGACATCGCCAGGCGCGCCGTCCAGGCAGCCAAGCTCGGCGGTCACGACGTCGTCATCCTCGACACCGCCGGCCGCACCCATATCGACGAGCCGCTGATGGTGGAGATGGCCGACATCAAGAAGATGTCGAGCCCGCACGAAATCCTGCTGGTCGCGGATTCGCTGACCGGCCAGGACGCCGTCAACCTTGCCAAAAGCTTCGACGAGCGCGTCGGCATCACCGGCCTGGTGCTGACCCGCATGGACGGCGATGGCCGTGGCGGTGCCGCGCTTTCGATGCGAGCCGTCACCGGCAAGCCGATCAAGCTGATCGGCACCGGCGAAAAGATGGACGGGCTGGAGGAATTCCACCCCAAGCGTATTGCAGACCGCATCCTCGGCATGGGCGACATCGTCTCGCTGGTCGAAAAGGCCGCCGAAAACATCGACGCCGAGCAGGCGGCGGCGATGGCCAAAAAGATGCAGTCGGGCAAGTTCGACCTGAACGACCTTGCCGGCCAGCTTCAGCAGATGTCGAAAATGGGCGGCATGGGCGGCATCATGGGCATGATGCCCGGCATGGGCAAAATGAAGGACCAGATGGCGGCCGCCGGCCTCGACGACAAGATGTTCGGCCGCCAACTCGCCATCATCTCGTCGATGACCAAGGCCGAGCGCGCCAATCCGGACATGCTGAAACATTCGCGCAAGAAGCGCATCGCCGCCGGCTCAGGCACGGATGCGGCCGAGATCAACAAGCTCTTGAAAATGCATCGCGGCATGGCCGACATGATGAAGGCGATGGGCGGCAAGGGCAAAGGCGGCGGCCTGATGCGCGGCATGATGGGCGGCCTTGCCTCCAAGATGGGCCTCGGCGGCATGATGCCGGGTGGCCCCGGCGGCATGATGGGTGGCGGCATGCCCGACCTCTCCAAGATGGATCCCAAGCAGCTCGAAGCCTTGCAGAAGCAGATGCCCGGCCTTGGCGGCATGAAGGGCCCGCCCACCCCGAGCGGCGGTGGCCTGCCCGGTCTGCCCGGCGGCATGAAGCTTCCCGGCCTTGGCGGCGGTGGTCTGCCCGGCCTCGGAAAGAAGAAGTGAGGACGCTATGAACGAAGAAAAAGACATAGCCGACGCACGCACCATCCTGGCCGGCTATCGCGCCTCGATCGACAACATCGACGCCGCCCTCATTCATATGCTGGCCGAGCGCTTCCGCTGCACCAAGGCGGTCGGCGTGCTCAAGGCCGAGCATGGCCTGCCGCCCGCCGACCCGGCGCGCGAGCAGGAGCAGATCACCCGCCTTCGCCAGCTGGCGAAGGACGCTCATCTCGACCCCGATTTCGCGGAAAAATTCCTCAACTTCGTCGTCCGCGAAGTGATCCGCCATCACGAGCAGATCGCCGCGTCCAACGGCGCAAGCAAAACCGGCTAACAAAGTGCATGTCGCCCAAAAGTGCGCAGCGGTTTTGGGACAACGACCTGCACCAGACAAAGCCATTAACCCAACACTGAGATCAGAAATTTTAGGAGAAATGAAATGCCCTTGAAGATCAGACTGGCCCGTGCGGGCTCGAAGAAGCGCCCTTACTACCACGTCGTCATCGCCGACGCCCGTTCGCCGCGCGACGGCCGGTTCATCGAGTCGATCGGCTCGTGGAACCCGCTGCTGCCCAAGGACGGCGAGCGCGTCAAGGTCGACGCCGACCGCGTCAAGCATTGGCTGTCGCACGGCGCCCAGCCGACCGACCGCGTGCTGCGCTTCCTCGATGAGGCCGGCCTCCTCAAGCGCGAAGCCCGCTCCAACCCGAAGAAGGCCGAGCCCGGCAAGAAGGCGCAGGAACGCGCCTCTCTGCTGAAGAAGGCCCAGGAAGACGCTGCCGCCGCCGTTGCCGCCGCTGCTGCAGCCCCGGCCGAAGCGGAAGCCGCCACCGCAGAATAAGCATCGCGTCATCGCATCGACAAAACGGCGGGCCTGTGCCCGCCGTTTTGCTAATGTGCGGCGATGTCATATGCGTTCGAACGAAAGATGACTGAGCGGACCGTCACGGAAGAGACCCTTTTCGGCGGCGTAGCCGGAACGCTGTTGCGATGCGCCGGCGCCACGACAGGCGTCGTCGTGCTCAGCGGATCGAGCGGCCGCATCGACGTCACCCGCGCCCGGCTCTTTGCCAAGGAACGAGCATCCGCTCTCGCGCTGCAATGGTTTGGCGGCGAAGGTCAGGTGCCCGGCATTTGCGAGATCCCGCTCGAAACGTTTTTCGCGGCGACCGACTATCTTGTCCAGATGGGATGCCGGCGCATCGTCTATGTCGGGACCTCGAAAGGCGCCGAGGCCTCCCTGCTTGCGGCGGCTCACGATCCACGCATCGGCCTCGTGGTTGCGATCAGCCCGACATCGGTGGTCTGGGGCAATATCGGGCCGGGCCGCGACGGCGTCAGCTGGCCGGAACGATCGTCGTGGACGCTCGAGGGGATTCCTTTGCCGTTTGTCCCAAGCAATCCCGCTTGGAACGCTGAGTATGTCGATGGTCTGGTGTCCTACCGGCGGCTCTTCCTACGTGCCTTGCAAACCTTCAAGGACGCAGCGGCCAAGGCTGCCATTCCCGCCGAAGCTATTTCAGCCGACATTGTTCTGGTTGCGGGCGGCGACGACGCGCTATGGCCATCGCTGGATTTTGCCCAGTCGATCGTTCGGCGTCGCCAGGACACAGCAATGACCACCTGCCTCGTCTCAGTGCCCGACGCCGGCCACCGCATTCTGCTGCCGGGCGAAATCACGCCGCGCTCGAGGCTGCATGCCCATGGCGGCAATGACGACGCCGACACGCGCCTGGGCCGCCTGGCTTGGGAGCATATCCGGGGATTGCTGTAGCGCAGGCAGCCATGGTCCAGCTGCCTTGGGCAACAGCGAAACCGGCGATCTATAGCCGCCGGTTTCCGATGTTGGACCTGGCTGTGTTCAATAACCGTCGGGGCAGCTGGCGATGTAGGTGCGCCCGTTGCGGCCGCGGTAGCGACATTGACCGCTTTCGCTGGCACGGCCGATCAGCGCGCCGGCCACGGCGCCGACGGCGCCGCCGACGACGGCGCCCTGAACCGGATCATTTGCCACAGCTGCGCCAACCGCCGCGCCGCCGAGGCCGCCGACCGCGGCACCCTTTTCGGTTTGCGAGCACGCACCCAGTGCGGTCGCCAGTACCAGAATGATCATCGCTCTTTTCATTATCGTTCCTCTCTCACGCGGATCGCCGTCCTCGCCGCCACGGCTCTAACTCCCAGACGGCTGATTTGATCCCGATGACGTGAGAGATCGCGGTGCGCGCGCCTGTCACATTCGTAACGACCGCCGCCGAGCTTGTTGAAATGCAGGACGTTTTACCTTTCAGTGGCCTTCTTCAGATTGGCGAGGCCAGCCTCGAAATCCTTGCCGATCAGCGTATCGAAATTCATGAAGAGGCCCAAAAGCTTGGCAATGAAGGGCCGGCTGCCGCGCATTGCCCAGGTGACTGCGGTGGTGTCGCCCGAGGGCTTCAGGGTGAAGTCGACGCTGTTGTTGGCCCGGAACGGCTTCTCGAAGTCGAGCTTCAGCGACACCAGCGAGGATGGCACGGAATTGACGATCTCCATGCGTCCCTTGCCGGCCTTGGCATTGCCTTCCCAGGCGTAGGCGGCGCCCTTGCCGGCATCAGCGCCCGACAGCGTGCGCTTCATCTCGGGGTCGAGCTTTTCGTAGGGTGACCACTCCGGCCAGTGCTTGAAATTGTTGATCAGCGGAAAGATCGCTTCCGGCGCGGCCTTGATGCTGGCGGTGCGGGCGGTGACGAAATCATTCGACCTCGTCGCCGCATAGATGAGCACGGCGGCGATGATGACGACCAGGATGATGAGAATGGTGCTGGGCATGTTTTTCTCCTCGCTTAACGGCTGAACGGGATCAGGGTGCGCACGCTTGGGTCGCGCAGATAGAGACCGCCCCACAGGATGATGCCGAGATAGACGCTAAACAGCGTGTGCGAAAACAACGGGCTGCCGACGCGCATATTTGTGGCGATGGCGCCGCCGAGATAGCCGGTGAGCAGGATGGCGCCGAGCACCGAGGTGCGGGGCAGCGCATAGAGCGCGGTCGAGATCAGCCCGATAATGCCGAGCGTGCGCGCGACATTGACATCGGCCGGCCAGCCGAGCGGCACCATGGTCTGGGTGACGACATCGAGCGGCGGCAGCTTGATGACGTCGTCGAAGATCATGAACAGGATGATGAGGCCGCTGAGCACGCGGCCGGTCCACAGGGCGCCCGATGAGACGGGCATGGTTTGAGAAATACTCACGGGTGTTCCCTCCTAAGCGGCTCGAGCCGTTTGCTGGCTTCGGACCAAGGACGAGCGATGGGGCGGCGATCCTACAGGGTGCGGATTCTTTTTGGGTAGCAGCAAGCAAAAGCCGCTGCGTGGCGATCCTTCACACCCCCCTCTGGCCCGCCGGCCATCTCCCCCGCAAGGGGGGAGATTACACGCTCGACCGCTTCGGCAATGTTCCATGAATGAGCGGAGCATCGAAACCGCCGATCTCCCTCCTTGCGGGGGAGATGCCCGGCAGGGCAGAGGGGGGTGCTGTCCCTTGACGGACTATCGACATCCACCAGTCACGGCTATTGATAGGGCTGGGAGAGAGACGAGCGAATGGCCGGCGAGACTGATCTGAAAAAGCTGCTGGCGGCGATGACGCCGGAACTGCTTCCCGGCGTCCATGTCTTCGCCACCCTGGTCCCCGGTGCACCGGTTCCCGAGACGCTCAATCCGGTGATGTGGTTTCGCGAGAAGGAGGGCACGACGCTGATCTTGCCCGAAGACCAGGCCGCCGGGCTGCAGTCCGCCTTCCGCTGCCGCATGATCACCCTGAACGTCCACTCCTCGCTGGAAGCCGTCGGCTTCCTCGCCGCCATCACCGCCCGGCTGGCCGCCGCCGGCATGGGCGTCAATCCGGTCTCTGCTTTCCATCATGACCATCTGTTCGTGCCCGCTGAGCGGGCCGAGGAAGCGATGGAGTTATTGCGCCAACTGGCCAAGGATAGCGCCGGCTGAGTATCAAGCTCGACGCACGTAGAGAATATTCGGCAGGCCTTCTTCATTGGTGGTGCCGTCGCCGAACGCCTCGGGGCGAAAGTCATGGCGCTCGTAGAAGCGACGCGCGCCGGTGTTGGCCTGGAAACAATGCAGTTTAACGATCCGCAGTGCCGCCGTCGCTTGCACCAGCAACCGGCTGCCTATGCCTTGCCCCGTCCAGGCGGGGTCGAGATAGAGCTGTTCCACCCAATCGCCGCTGAGGGCAATGAAGCCGACAATGCCGGTGCCGACCTCGGCGACCGTCACCTGCTGCCGGGACAGCACGATCTCGCGGATGAAGGCAATATCCTCATCCGGCGTGTGGATGACCGGCATCCAGGAGAACGAGCCAAGTGCGGCCCGCATGACAATGGCGATGGTCGCGGCATCCAAAGCCGTGGCGGGGCGCAGCACGATTTTGGTGGGATCGTTCAAAGGCGTTTCTCAACAGAGGTCAGCGCTGCCCCTCATCCCCCTGCCGGGACCTTCTCCCCGAGGACGGGGAGAAGGAAGGCTTCGGCCGAAGGCCGAGCCCGCGACTGCGGGTCGCCGGCTTTCCGGCGCCCCCGCGGAGGGCCAGCCGCGGCAGCGGCGATACGGCCCGTGAGCGATAAACGGAATCGGCCGAAGGCCGAACCCCGTGAGCGAAAACAAACCAGCCGTCAGGCCGCCTTCTTCTTCGGCTGGATCAGGCCGCGCTCGACCAGAAGCTCGGCGATCTGCACCGCGTTGAGCGCCGCGCCCTTGCGCAGATTGTCGGAGACGATCCACATCGACAGGCCGTTGTCGATGGTCGAATCCTCGCGGATGCGCGAGATGAAGGTGGCGTCCTCGCCGGCCGATTCCAGCGGCGTGATGTAGCCGCCATCCTCGCGCTTGTCCAAGACCTGGCAGCCCGGCGCTTCGCGCAGGATATCGCGCGCCTCGTCGGCGGTGATCGGCTTTTCGAACTCGATGTTGACGGCTTCGGAATGGCCGATGAACACCGGCACGCGCACACAGGTCGCCGTCAGCTTGATCTTGGGGTCGAGCATCTTCTTGGTCTCGGCGACCATCTTCCACTCTTCCTTGGTCGAGCCGTCATCGAGGAAGACGTCGATATGCGGAATGACGTTGAAGGCGATGCGCTTGGTGAACTTCTTGACCTCGACGCCATCGGCGACGAACACCGCGCGGGTCTGTGTAAAGAGTTCGTCCATGCCTTCCTTGCCGGCGCCGGATACCGATTGATAGGTGGCGACGACGACGCGCTTGATGGTGGCGACATCGTGCAGCGGCTTCAGCGCCACTACCAGCTGCGCCGTCGAGCAGTTCGGATTGGCGATGATGTTCTTGCGGGTGAACAGCGAGATCGCATCCGGGTTCACTTCCGGCACGATCAGCGGCACGTCCTGGTCGTAGCGGAAGGCCGACGAGTTATCGATGACGACGCAGCCCTGCTTGCCGATCTTCGGCGACCACTCCTTCGAGACGTTGCCGCCGGCCGACATGATGCAGATGTCGGTGTCGGAAAAATCATACTGGTCGAGCGTCTTGACCTTCAGCGAACGGTCGCCGAACGACACTTCGGTGCCCTGGCTGCGCCGCGAGGCCAGCGCCACGACTTCGCTTACCGGAAAGCCGCGCTCTTCCAGTATGTTGAGCATTTCGCGACCCACATTGCCCGTGGCGCCGACTACCGCAACCTTGAAACTCATCAGAAATCTCCTGTCCCTCTCCGCTTGGTTTTTGGAGAAAACCCGCCGGCCAAGCGGGTTTCGTCCCCCGGGCCGGACCCGGGAGAGGGTGGTTAGGCCAAGGGAATCACACCGTGGTGGTGGTTTTTTTGGCCATGGTTTTGCTGGAACGGTAAGACGCGCCGACGCGCCCGGCCCCATGATTGTGGCCGGGGAAGTCGAAGGCAAGAAGAGCCATCAGAAGGCCGCGCATCGAAAATGATCCCGTTCGATGCCGGCTTTTACGCGGTTTGCGTCAGGAGTCAATTGCGGCAAGGCACTCGCTTGCCCTGTACAATAGCGGCCGCAAGAAGTACGAACGCCCAAATAGTGTTTGGCTGGCGTGGCGCCAGCCCCGGCATGTGCTGCATGATGAGCCCATGCCCCGAATTCCGAAAGAGTGAGATGTCCAATTTCGAACGTATCGTTCCTGCGCTGGCAGAGGCGCTGGAAAAACGCGGCTATACCGAGCTGACGCCGGTGCAGAAGGCGGTGCTGGAACTCGGCGAGGCCGACGCTCTGGTGTCGGCGCAGACCGGCTCCGGCAAGACTGTCGCCTTCGGCCTGGCTTTGGCGCCGACCCTTCTTGGAAGCGCCGAGCGTTTTGACCAGGCTGGCGCACCGCTGGCGCTGGCCGTGGCGCCGACGCGCGAGCTCGCTCTGCAGGTGATGCGCGAATTGCAATGGCTCTACGCGCCGACCGGCGCCACCGTCGCGTCCTGCGTCGGCGGCATGGACATGCGTTCCGAACGGCGCGTGCTGGAGCGCGGCGCCCACATCGTCGTCGGCACGCCCGGCCGCCTGCGCGACCACATCACCCGCAACTCCCTCGACATGTCGGCGCTGAAAGCCGTGGTGCTGGACGAGGCCGACGAGATGCTCGACCTCGGCTTTCGCGAGGACCTCGAATTCATCCTCGATGCCGCACCGGCTCAGCGCCGCACGCTGATGTTTTCGGCCACCGTGCCGCGCTCGATCGCCACGCTGGCGCAAGGCTATCAGCGCGACGCCGTACGCATCTCGGCCGGCGGCGAGGAAAAGCAGCATCTCGATATCGAGTACCGGGCGCTGAATGTCGCCTATCCCGACCGCGAGAACGCCATCATCAACGTGCTGCGGTTTTACGAAGCGAAGAACGCGCTGGTGTTCTGCAACACCCGCGCCGCCGTCAATCATCTGACGGCGCGCTTCAACAACCGCAATTTTTCCGTCGTGGCGCTGTCGGGCGAGCTCAGCCAGAACGAACGCACCCACGCGCTGCAGGCGATGCGGGACGGCCGCGCCAAGGTCTGCATTGCCACGGATGTCGCGGCGCGCGGCATCGACCTGCCCAATCTCGAACTGGTCATCCACGCCGATCTGCCGACCAATCCCGAAACGCTGCTGCACCGCAGCGGCCGAACCGGCCGAGCCGGACGCAAGGGCGTCAGCGCGCTGATCGTGCCCAACGGCGCCCGCAAGCGCACCGAACGGCTGCTGCAGAATGCCGGGCTGAAGGCGACATGGGCGAGCCCGCCCTCCGCCGACGACGTCATCAAGCGCGACGACGAGCGCATCCTTGCCGATCCAGCCTTCGAAGAGCCGATTGCCGAGGACGAGCGCGGCTTCATCGACGCGCTTCTGGCCAAGCATGGCGCGGAACAGGTGGCCGCCGCCTTCGTGCGCCAATGCCGCGCCAGCCGCTCGGCGCCCGAGGAACTGACGGAGGTCGCGGCCTTCACGCCGTCGCGAGACAGACCGGCGGGCGAAAAATTCGAACGCCGCGACGAAGCGCCCAGCCGCCGCGACGATTTCGGCGACAGCGTCTGGTTCTCGCTGTCGATCGGGCGCAAGCAGAATGCCGAGCCGCGCTGGCTGATCCCGATGCTGTGCCGCACCGGCAACATCTCCAAGCGCGAGATCGGCTCCATCAAGATGCAGCAGGATGAGACCTACGTGCAGATCGCGGCCGACTGGGCCGATCGCTTCCTCGCCGCCGTCGGCCCCGACAAGAAATTGCAGGGCAACATTGCGGTGAAGCGCCTGGACGGCACGCCCGACCTGTCGCGGGCCGGCTACCAGGCGCCGAAGCCCGACAAGAAGCCGCATCGCGGCAAGCGCCCGTTCGAGGCGCCGCAAAGCGCACACAAGCCGAAATTCGAGAAGCGGGAACGGCCCCCCGGCGATGCAAAGCCTTGGGCCGGGAAACCGAAATTCGACAAGGCTGGACCGCCGAAGAACAAGAAACCGAAGAAGCGGCCGGTTTGAGGCTCTTATCGGCCAATTACAGATGCAGGCGCTGCCCCTCATTGCCCTGCCGGGCGTTTCTCCCCGTATAGTGACGGGGAGAAAGGGCTGACCGCAGCCTTGGCGCTCTTCTTGCAACGTTGGCGATTGGCGGAATCGTCGATAACAGCGACCCCTCTCCCCGCCACTATACGGGGAGAGGATGCCGGCAGGCAGGTGAGGGGCAGCGCCAACGCACCGGAAAATAAAGCAACTCATGCCTGAACCGTTTGCCCTCCATTTCGTCCACCCCCTTGCAGTCCGCCGCAACTTTGAACAGTCTGTGCCTGCACGGGGACGAGGCTAAATGCGCGGGGAAGTTCTTCACTATGACGAGGCCCAGGGTTTCGGGTTCATCACCGGGGCGGACGGCAACCGCTACACCTTCGCGCGCGAGGATCTGCGCCGTGATACCGTGATCGCGAACGGCGCTGTGGTCGAGTTTCTGCCGGCAAGCGGTCAGGCGCGCGACGTTTTTTCAATCCGCGCCCAGCCCGCCAGTCCCGCCACCGCTGCGCCAGCGGCAAGCGCCGCGCCGCCCAAGGCGGCTGCCGCTTCAGCCGCCCCACAGCATTTCGGCCGCATGGCGGAAGACGGCGCGGTTCGCGATAGCGGACTGCCGGGTTATTTCTGGCGAGGCGTGACGCGCAACTACTTCAACTTCGCCGAACGCGCCCGCCGCAAGGAATTCTGGGGCTACTGCCTGTTCTGGACCGTCAGCTTCATCCTGGTCGGAATTGCCGGCGCCCTCGCCGACCAGGCCGTCGGCAATTTCGATGCCGGCAACTGGCCGATTGTGATGATCGGCGTCTGGGGGCTGTTTTGGCTAGCGACGTTCCTGCCCTGGGTCGGGCTCGTCGTGCGCCGCTTGCACGACATCGGCCTGACCGGCTGGCTGGCAATACCTTACTTCGCAATCACCTTCATGTTCGCTCCGGCTACGCTGATCCTCGCGCTGATCCTCGGATTGATCCCGACCCAGGCCCACGAAAACCAGTGGGGGCCGGTGCCTGGAGGAGGCGGAGCCTAGACCCGCACCAAGAAATGAGCAGCCGGCTGTTTGCGGACAGCCGTGCTATAACTTAGGTCGCAGCCGGGAAGGCAGCTGCTGTTTTGACCGAACGAACGAAATATTTCTCTTGCCATTTAGTCTGTGCACAGATAATCTGTGCAATCATCAAATCGACGATCGAAAACGGATGATGGAGCCAAGACAAATGTGGACCAACGAGTACACCGCAATTTCCCCCCTTTCGGCGCAGGCCATCTGGAACGCGCTCAAGGCGCTGCACGAAGGCCGCCTCACCTACGAAGGGTCCGATACCTTCGTGCTGCACGGCCCGTTCGCCAAGGGCACCCGCGTCTCTGTAACGCCCGTCGGGCAGGACACCTTCGAATCGACGATCGTCGACCTCGTCGACGCTGTAACCTATGCCGACGAGACCTCGTTCGGCGACACGAAACTGTTGTTCAGGCATACGCTGACGCCGGTCGAGGGTGGCACTCAAGTGACGCATCGCCTCGATATTTCCGGCCCATCGGCCGCCGAGGTCGGACCAGAGCTCGGGCCGCAGATCAGCGGCGATTTCGACACTTCGATGGCCAAACTGTTCGAGCAGGCAATGGTGTTGGCGAACGGTGGCTGATCAAGGGGATCTGAACACGCGCTTCAGCGGACCATCCGAGAGCCCCGGCTTGCTGCTCTGGCGAACCACCATGCGCTGGCAGCGCGTCATGACGGCGGCGCTGGCCCCGCTTGACCTTACCCATGTCCAGTTCGTGCTGCTGGCTTCGGCGATGTGGCTCGGCCGCTATGGCGAGCCGCCTAACCAGGTGCAGCTCGCCGCCCAGGCCGGCACCGAGGTGAAGATGACGTCGGACGTCGTCGCCCGGCTTGAGGCAAAGGGACTGATTGTGCGGGACACCGACCCGCGGGATTCCCGCGCCAAGGTGATCCGCGTCTCCACGACGGGGACGGCCGCAGTCCAGCGCGCTATCGTCGCCGTCGAAGCCGCCGACGCTGCTTTTTTTTCAACCGTGGACGAGGCGCAACTCGTCGGCCTGCTGAGACGGCTGGCCGGCGAGATCCGCTGAGTTTGGCCGCTAAGCCAGGAATTTGGCGATGATGGCGTCACCCATCTCGACAGTGCCGACTTCGGTCATGCCGTCGGACAAAATATCCTTCGTCCGGAGCCCGTCGTCGAGCACGGCGGCTATGGCGCCTTCGAGCTTGTCGGCCTCATCGACCATGCCGAAGGAATATCGCATGCACATGGCAAACGACGCGATCATCGCGATCGGGTTGGCGATGCCCTGTCCGGCAATGTCGGGCGCCGAGCCATGCACCGGCTCGTACAGCGCCTTGCGCTTCCTGGTCTTCACATCGGGCGCGCCGAGCGAGGCCGACGGCAGCATGCCGATCGATCCGGTCAGCATGGCGGCGATGTCGGACAGCATGTCGCCGAACAGATTGTCGGTGACGATAACGTCGAACTGCTTTGGCCAGCGCACCAGCTGCATGCCGCCGGCATCGGCCAGCATGTGGTCGAGCTTGACGTCGGCATAGCGAGTCTTCTGGGTCTGGGTGACGACCTCGTTCCACAGCACGCCGGATTTCATGACGTTGCGCTTCTCCATGGATGTCACATGGTTCTTGCGCGTGCGCGCCAGCTCGAAGGCGACGCCGGAAATGCGCTCGATCTCGAACGTGTCGTAGACCTGCGTGTCGATGCCGCGCTTCTGGCCGTTGCCGAGATCGATGATCTGCTTGGGCTCGCCGAAATAGACGCCGCCGGTAAGCTCGCGCACGATCAATATGTCGAGGCCCTCGACGACTTCCTGCTTCAGCGAGGACGACGCGGCCAGCGCCGGATAGCAGATGGCGGGCCGGAGATTGGCGAACAGCTCCATATCCTTGCGCAGCCGTAGCAACCCGGCCTCGGGACGCACCTCGTAAGGCACCTTGTCCCATTTCGGCCCGCCAACGGCGCCGAACAGAACCGCATCCGCAGCCATCGCCTTTGCCATGTCGGCGTCGGAAATCGCCGCGCCATGTGCGTCGTAAGCACAGCCGCCGACCAAGCCTTCATCAGTGGCAAAACCGCTGCCGAGCTTTGCGTTCATGGCGGCGATCAGCTTCTTCACCTCGGCCATCGCCTCGGGGCCGATGCCGTCGCCGGCGAGCAGGAGAAGATTTTTCGAAGCCATGGAGAACCGTCCGATGCTGTTTGGAGAAACCGCGGCCTTGCTAAACGCCAAGAGCTTGCGGCGCAAGGGGATGAAGAACGCTACGACGGCGCCCGCCTCTCAAGACCTGGGTTCCTCGCCGTGGCCAGAGGCGGGGGAGAGGAACAAATCACTTGTGCGACAAAATATTCACCAACCGGCCGAACGGATCGCGCACATAAAACCGCCGTACGCCCCACGGCTCGTCGGCCGGACCGTATTCGACGGCAAAGCCGGCGGCCTTCATGCCTTGCAGCGCCGCATCGACATCGTCGACCTCGATGGAGAGGTCCGGCACCGGCGTGCCGGAGCCGCCCTGGGCCATGAAGCTGATCTGCACCTGCATCCGTTCGTCGGACCCGTAGGTGACGATCCAGCCCTGATCCATCAGCACATCGAGGCCAAGCACGTCCTGATAGAAGCGTTTCGCCGCCGCCGCGTCCTGCGTCCCGATATTGGCTACGATGCGCCGGACCGTCATGGCTTTGGCCTCCTCAAGCCGTGCGCCGCAGCGCCGTGACTTCGATCTCGATCTTCATTTCCGGCTTGTTGAGCTGGCACACGATCATCGTCGCCGCCGGCCTGATCTCGCCGAAAGCCTCGCCGAGGATGGGGAAGACGACGTCCGCGATGGCCTGGTCGGTGATGTAGTAATGCGCCCGCACCACATCGGCCATGTCGAAGCCGCCATCCCTCAGCGCCTCGGCGATGGTCGCCAGGCAATTGCGCGTCTGCGCCTCCACCGTTTCCGGCATGGCCATCGTCGCATAGTCATAGCCGGTGGTTCCCGAGACGAAGCACCAGTCGCCCTGCACCACCGCGCGCGAATAGCCGGCGGTTTTTTCGAAGGGCGAACCGGTGGAGATGAGTGTGCGCATGGAGCCTCGCTGTGGTTTCGGACACTTTGCAGGAAGAGGGCCGGCCAGGCCATGGGCCAAGTCAGGTGCAAATCTTGGTCGTCGGCGGGACAGCACCCCCCTCTGGCCTGCCGGCCATCTCCCCCTCAAGGCGGGAGATTAGCAGTTCGGACGCCTTTCTCGCTTTCCACATTTGCGATTGGCGAAAGCCAGAGTGACGTCTGATCTCCCCCCTTGAGGGGGAGATGCCCGGCAGGGCAGAGGGGCGTGTGACGGATCGCGACGAAACAAGCATGAACACCGAGTGTTCGCCGCGCTGCCGCGAACTCTAGTTCCCCGACTCCTGCGCCTTGTCCATTGCTTCCTTCACATCCGCAGGCCAGGTCTTCACGTCAGGCCACGCCTGCGGCTCGCCATTGTCGCCGCGCCGGGCGAAGTAGAGCGTGTGCTTGGCCGGGTCGACCGCCATGAAACCGTCATTGCTGCCGCATGCGTGCGGCACGCAGCCGGTGGCGTAGAAGGCGCCCGACGCCGTCTTTTCGGTGCCGCCGCCGACCAGCAGGCTGGTCGCCATGTCGGGCATGGTGTCGCCGAGCAGCGTCTGCGCCGCCTTGTAGACGGCCTCATTGTGGAAGGCGTCGATGATGTTCTGGTATTTGGCCGGATCGACGTCCTTCCAGTCCGTACCCGGCTCCGGCGCGTAGGTCAGGTCGCCCGAGATCGTCAGCCCATCGCTGGGCGACCATTGCAGCGCTTGCTTCGTATCGCCCGGCAACAGATACGGCACGAAATAGATGGCGTTGTCGGCCACCGCCGCCGGCGGCGCGCCGCATTCGTCCTGTTCGACCTTGAGGCTTTGTATCTCGCCGCCTTCCGGTTTCCAGACGATGACCTTGGCTGGGCCGCACTGGTTGCCGCCGTCGCCAACATCGACCAGCGCCACGTCGACGCCGCCGACCTTGACTGTTCTGTCGAAGAACACGTCGTAATTGCTGGCCAGCTGCTTGCCGTCATAGGCCAGCACCTTTTCGCCATCCTGCTCCGGCTGGGTGATGGTCAGCTGCCCGCCCTCGAACGGGACCGGCCCCTGGCTGTCATCGTCCGCCAGGGCCGCATTGCTCGACGCGCCCGGATCGGCGGCGGACGGATCTTCTGCCGGCACGAGGACCGTGTCGGTCTGTGCTTGCGCGCCGGCCACCGGCATCAGCATCCACGCCAGCGCGCAGGCGCCGGCAAGAAGAAAACGTGTCATGACTGTCCCCTCCGTTCAGCCGCCACGAACCCGGCTTTGTGGCGGCCGGGCCATCTCGTACCACTCAGGCCCAAGGACGCTCGGCAGCGTTCTTCTTCTCGAACGAGGCGATGGCGCCGGCCTTCTCCATGGTCAGGCCGATATCGTCGAGACCGTTCAGCAGGCAGTGGCGCTTGAAGTCGTCGAGGTCGAAGGTGACCACGCCGCCGTCGGGGCCGCGGATTTCCTTGGCCTCGAGGTCGACCGACACCGTCGCATTGGAGCCGCGCGAGGCGTCGTCCATCAGCTTCTCCAGGTCTTCGGGGCTGACGGTGATCGGCAGGATTCCGTTCTTGAAGCAGTTGTTGTAGAAAATGTCGGCGAACGACGTCGAGATGACGCAGCGAATGCCGAAATCGAGCAGCGCCCACGGCGCGTGTTCGCGGCTCGAACCGCAGCCGAAATTGTCGCCGGCGACCAGGATCTGCGCCTTGCGGTAGGCTGGCTTGTTGAGCACGAAGTCGGGGTTTTCCGAGCCATCGTCCTTGTAGCGCATTTCGGCGAACAGGCCGCTGCCGAGCCCGGTGCGCTTGATCGTCTTGAGATAATCCTTGGGGATGATCATGTCGGTGTCGACATTGACGATCGGCATCGGTGCGGCGACGCCGGTGAGCTTGGTGAATTTTTCCATGGCTTTTGCCCGTTCTTGATCGAATTCGTTGCGTCAGGGTTTGCTGCGCCCGGTTTACACAAAGCCGCCGGCAAATAAAAGGCAACTGTTGGTGCGCGGCCCGATCGAAAGATCGGCGGCAAACGTCTTTAAAACCGGCCGCCGCTGGTGCACCTTGCGCCCATGACCACACAATCGAATATTATCTATGCCAGTGAGCCTGAGCTCGACGTCGCTGAATTCCGCCGCGTGCTGGTCGAATCCACGCTCGGCGAAACACGCCCCGTCGATGACGACGCCCGGCTGCAAGCGATGCTTTCAGGCGCGAACCTGGTGCTCACGGCGCGGCTCGACATCGAAGGCAGGCCGCTGATCGGCGTTATCAGGGCCATCACCGATTTTTCCTGGGTGTGCTACGTCTCAGAGCTCGCCGTGTCGCAATCGGCGCAAGGCGTCGGCATCGGCAAGGGCCTGATGGACGAGGCCCGCCGGCAGCTTGGGCCTTCGGTCGCCATCAGCCTGATCTCGATGCCCGACGCCGTCGGCTTCTACGAGCGTATCGGCATGAAGCGCATGGCCGACGCGTTCTGGTTCTCCCGCGAGGGCTGACGCCGCATCGGGCGCAATTGCCGACCGGGTTGGGCAGTCAAGGCGGGCAAGGTTATCGGGCAATGCGGAACGGTGTTCAGGACCCTGCTGAGCAACGCCTCCTTGCCGCCCTTGACCCGCGCTTCATCCGGTCCACATCCCCAGCATGGGAAATCGCCGATCTCTCATAGGCACCGCCGGCTGGGGAATTCCGTCTCGATACAAGGCTGAGTTTCCGCAGTCCGGTTCGCATCTCGAACGTTACGGAAAACGCTTTCCGGTCGTCGAGATCGACACCTCGTTCTACAAGCCGCACCGCCGCGAGACCTATGAGCGCTGGGCTCACGCCGTGCCGGAGCACTTCCGCTTCGCGGTCAAGGCACCGAAGAGCATGACCCATGAGCATCGCCTCGCCGATTGCGAGGGGCTGACGGAGGACTTTCTCGGGCAGGTCGAAGGTCTCGGCGAAAAGCTGAGCGTGCTTCTGGTGCAGCTGCCGCCGAGCTTGCCCTTCGAGCCGGAGGTCGCCGGCGGTTTCTTCGACATGTTGGGCAAGCGTATCCGGGCAAGGCTGGCATGCGAGCCGCGCCATCCCACCTGGTTCAGTGCCGAGACGGACGCACTGCTGGCCGGTCACCAGGTCGCCCGGGTCGCCGCCGACCCGGCTTCGGTTCCGGAGGCAGCAGGGCCGGGTGGCTGGCCCGGCCTTGCCTATTTCCGCTGGCACGGCGCGCCGCGCATCTACTATTCGGGTTACGATACCGAAACGCTCGACCGGTTTGCGCGGCAAGTGGAAGCAACGGCCGCTTCCGGTGCCGAGGTCTGGGGGATTTTCGACAACACGGCCGCCGGGCATGCACTGGGGAACGCGATGGCTGTCAGTGCGATGGTTGCTTAGACGCTCGCGGGACAGCACCCCCTCTGGCCTGCCGGCCATCTCCCCCGCAAGGGGGGAGATCAGATGCCGCGACCGCTTCGCCAATCGCCGACGTTGCAAGAATGGCGCCTTCGCCGAAGCTGCCAATCTCCCCCCTTGCGGGGGAGATGCCCGGCAGGGCAGAGGGGTGGGCGGGAACTCGACAGTGAGCTTTTGCCGCCTCAAATCACATTCAATTCCCGGAACGCCCTTCCTTCGGCCACTCTGGCGTACCCAAACGCCGAGCAATCCACCGTCCGATACCCGCCATGCACCAACAACTCCGCCAGCGCCTTGCCGACCGCCGGCGCCTGCTGCAGGCCGTGGCCGGAAAATCCGTTGGCAAAGATGAAATTGCCGACCTCGGGATGCGGCCCGATCACCGCGTTCTGGTCGAGCGTGTTGTAGTCGTAGTGGCCGGCCCAGGCGCGTGTCGGCTTGATCGCCTCGAAGGCGGGGATGCGGGTGGCCAGCACCGGCCAGATCACCTCTTCGAACAGCGGCCAGTCGACCTCGAAATCGGCTGGATCGGCGGGACCGTCGCCCTCTTCCGGCTCGGCGCCGCCGGTGAGATAGACCGAGCCTTCCGGCCTGACATAGATGCCGGAGGGATCGACCAGCAGCGGCATGTCGGCGTATTTTTCCCGCGCCTCGAAGACGAAAACGTTGCGCTTGCGCGGCTCGACGGGCAGCACGAGTCCCGCCATGCCGGCCACCTTGCCGGCATTCGGCCCGGCGGCATTGACGACGATGCCGGCTTGCAGTCTTTCGCCATTGTCGAGGTCCATGCCGGTGACGCGGTTGCCCTGCCTTTCGATGCCGGTGACGTCGGCGGCGATGAAATCGATTTGTCTGTCGCGCAGCGCCTTGCGGAACAGCGTCAGCATCGCATGAGCGTCGAACCAGCCCTCGCCGCTGCGGCCGAAGGCGCCGGCGCTGATGCCTTCCGTCGACAGCCACGAAAAGCGCTTTGCCAGCTGGTCGGCATCCTCGAGCAGAATGTCGGCGCCCTCGGCGACCTGCGCCTCGTGGTTGGCTTTCAGGATCGGCAACCCGGCCTCGCCGGCCAGGATGAGATAGCCGCCCTCGCGAAAGCCGATATCGGCATCGGCGCCGAAGGTCTCCTTCAGCCGCCGGAACAGGTTTAGCGTGAACTGCGACAGCCGGATGTTTTCCGGGATCGAGAATTGCTGACGGATCGAGGCCATGGACAGCGTCGTTGCCGCATGGGCGAATTGCGGATCGCGTTCGATCAGCGCAATCGAGCCGGTAAAGCCTTCCTCGCGCAGATAATAGGCGACAGAGGAGCCGACGATGGCCCCGCCGATGATGACAATGTCGTAGCGCACGTTTTCTCCGATCCGGCCGCCGGTATGCTTCACGCCGCCGGCACAATGATCTCGAAGCGCGTGCCGCGTCCGGAGTCAACCAGCGCGATCGTGCCATCATGCGCTTTCAGGAGGGCCAGCACGATGCCGAGGCCCATGCCGGTGCCGCCGGACTCACGGCGCGTGGTGAAGAACGGCTCGAAAATGCGGGCCCTGTTGCTCGGCGAAATACCGGCGCCGTCATCGCTGACCGCAACGGTCGCCTTGCCGTCGGCGGTGGCCGCAGAGAGAAGAACCTGGGTGGCTCCGTGCCTGGCCGAATTGTCGATCAGATTGGCAAGCACGATCGCCGCATTCTCGGCTGATATCCGCAGGCCGATTTCGCCACCCGCCTCAATGTTGACCGCCAGCCGGCCATCGACCGGAAGCAGCGCCAGCGCTGCATCGAGCGATGTGCTTTCGCCGCTCGGCGCCAGATTTTCGGCGCGCGCCAGGTCGAGCAGGCGACGCACCAGCAGATTGAGCCGGCCGGCGTCATTGACGATGTTGCCGGAGAACCGCTTGCGCTCGGCGGCATCCATCGCCTCGCCGGAATCGCGCAGCAGCTCGGCCGCGCCCTGGATCGCCGTCAGCGGCGATTTGAGCTCGTGCGAGACATGGGTGGCAAAAGTCTGGATGCTGTCGGAGCGCGCTTGCAGCTTTTCGGCCATGTCGAGAAAGGCGGCGGACAGCTCCGCCATTTCGCGCGTGCCGTGATGGTCGAGCGGCCGGATCGCGTCGCGGTCGCCGGCGGCGATGCGCCTGGTGCGCTCCATCAGCGCGTAGATCGGCCGGCTGACGGTGCGCAGGAAGACCAGCGCGATCAGCAGCGTGCCGAACAGCATGGCAATGGCCGCCAGCGTCACCTTGCCGCGTTCGCCATAGAGATGTTTGACGATGTTGTTCGGCGTCCGGGAGAGATAGATCACGCCGGCGACGTGGCCAGCGACCGCAATCGGCATGGCGACGAAGACACGAACTTTCGTGCCGCGGCTGACCGAATAGAGCGGCGGCGGCGGCTGATCGGGGATTCGTTGCCTCAATGCGCTGGCATAGCGGCCGGCAAGGGCCTCGCGCACCTCCTCGACATTGGCCAGGGATAGTCCGACCTCGTCGCGCCCGGCAATGACGACGCCCTTGGGATCGAGCAGCCGGAAGCCGGCCAGCGTGGTTTTTTGCGTCGTGTCGAGAATGCCGGACAGTCGCGCGCCGATGGCCGTGAAGGCTGGATCGGTGGCGGCGGCAATGCCGGCGGGCCGGGTCGGCAGCAGATAGTCGGAAGCGAGATCGAGGCTCGGCTCGATCGGCTGGTAAGGCGAGTCGTCGCCGCGGCTGGCATCGCCGCTGTCAGCCTGCATCGGCACCCCTAGCTTCTCCGGGGCAATGGCGGCGTCACTGATATTCTGTGCATAGATGGCGGCGATGACGGCGCCTTGCGCGATCAACTCGCCCTCGGTCTGGCGGATCAGCTGGTTTTCATAAAGCCGGAAGAAGAACAGGCCGACCAGCGGCAGCGCCAGCACCATGATGAGGATGGCGAGAACCACCGTGGCCAGCCTTGGCCGCCATTTGGTGCCGATCCATTTGGCGTCGCTCAGGCGCCGCATCGGCCGAGCCGGAAACCAACGCCATGCACGGTTTCGATGGCGTCGAGACAGCCCGCCGCCGCCAGCTTGGCGCGGATGTTGCGGATGTGGCTATCGACGGTACGGTCGGCGACATGGATGTTGGCGGCATAGGCGCTGGCGACCACCAGGTCGCGGCCCAGCACATGCGCCGGCCGCGCCAGAAATCCTTTCAGGATCGAGAATTCGATCGCCGTCAGCGCCAGCGCCTTGCCGTCGAAACTGGCGCCGTGGCTGGCCGGCACCAGGCTGAGCTTGCCATGCGCAAAGTTCTTGTCATCGGCGGGGTCCGGCGCCACCGGGCGGGCGCGGTGCAGGATGACGTTGACGCGCGCCACCAGCTCGCGCGGGCTGAACGGTTTCGTCACATAGTCGTCGCCGCCCATTTCGAGCCCGAGGATGCGATCGATCTCCTCGTCTCGCGCCGACAGGAACAGTATCGGCACATCGGAGCGCTGCCTCAGCCGCCGGCAGACTTCCAGCCCGTCCATCTCCGGCATGCCGATATCGAGCACGACGAGGTCGGGCTCGCGGCCTTCGATCGCCTGCAGGGCGGCTGCGCCGTCAGCGACGGCCTGCGTCTTCATCCCGGCCCTCTCCAGCGCAAAGCAGATGATCTCGCGAATGTGCGGATCGTCGTCGGCGACCAGGATCTGATGCGGCATGGATCTAACGGTCCGGCACTGAAGGTTGCGAGGGCTGGGTAGGTGGAGGAAGCACGAGCGGACCTCTCTTGTCGAGAACCTGCAGGAGCCTCCAGCCGCGAAAGCTCCAGGCGCGCCACTGCTTCTGCTCGGCGATAGTGTCGTCGATCATCATTTGGTCGGCCAGACAGGTGGTTTGGTTTCCGAATTGGTGCATGTAGAGGCGGTCCAGCGCCGGCATGGCGGCAGCGCCAAGCGAGCGCAGATATTCGGTATCGATAGGCGTGCCGTCGCCGGTCATTTCAAGGGAATGGTCGACATTGAAGTTGGCGATCGCTGCGGCGAAGTTGATGAAGCAGCAGGCATAAAGCGTCGCAGATAACGTCGCAAGATTGGCGGAGAGCAGCCATTCGTTGGATTTTCCAAGCGCGATGCGGGCAATGATCAGTACAAGCCCTGACGCCACCAACCCCATCCAGACGAAGGCGGCGATGCGCCAGTAGGTCAGTGCATAGACGCCGATATAGAGATCGAGCCTGAGAATCGACGAGATGACCAGCACGATGTTCTGTGCCACCCAGGCATAGACCAGCCGGCGGATCAGCGGATCGCCTGAGGTTTCGCTGCCCGGCCGCAGCGCCGCCAGCACGAAGCCGGCGGCCAGCAGCGCGGTGGCGATCAGCGGATACGCGCCGCGATGGGCATAGGCGGCATAGCTCAACCCGTCGGGAAGGGCGACCCCGCCCCAGAGATAGGCGGCGTCGAGCCCGGTCTGCAGCGCAAACAGGGCATTGAAGACGATCAGCGCGCGCAAGATCGCGGCCTTGCCGAAGACGACGGCCTCGATCGTTGTCGCTGGTTTAGTCGCGGCCGGTGCGGCCACAGCTGCAGGCGGCGTCAAAGGTGGAAGGCGGCGTGGAAGGCGGCGCGGGAAACGCGGCAGGCGAGGCCGCAGGAAAGCCCAGACGCCGGCGAGCACGAACAGCCAGAAGACGATCCGCGCCAGTTGGATGAGATCGAGCAGCTTCATCAGGTCGATCAGCGACAGCCAGTATTCGATGACCGGATTGGCGGCGCCGAACAAGAACAGGAACACCGCGCCCAGCGTCACCGGCATGACCCAGACGATGATGGACGCCAGGCGGATGCGGCGGCCGCCAAGCCGGCGCACCGTGCGGCGCCATTGGAAAAAGTCACGGATAAGGCGCAGCGGCGCCGCCAGCAGGAACAGCGCGACCTGGCCGGCAATGCGGGCGATGCCGTGCCGCAGCCGCCCGGACAGGGACAGCGCAAACACCACCAGCGACACGACAGCTATCGCCACCGACAGCGGGCTGACGTTCTCGGCCAGCGGCAGCAGCGCGACGAACAAAGCGGCCGGCTTGAGCCAGGGTCGGGTGGAATTCAGCGCGGCAGGATGCACAGCGACCACCGCGCCGGCGATCAGGATGGCAAACAGCAGGACAGTGATCCCGGCGGGCTGGCCATAGAAGAAAAAATCCGCCAGGGCGACGAGCAGGACGGCGATGCCGAAGCGGCTGGAAAAGCTTGCAAACGATGTCATGCGCGGATTTTCCTGATGGGCTGGGTCCGCTCGGCCGGTGGGCGGATAAAAGGGAGCAGGCTCGCTTCCAGGTAAGGGCGGGCCTCCGCCCGGGGCGGATCGACCAACCACCAGCTTTCGCTGCGCAGGCGATAGGGCAAGGACCAAAGGTGAGCGTTTCGCTGTTGCATGCCGCTGTTGTCGCGGGCTCGCATGGAAACGGCGGGGCGGAGCGGAGGAGGTTTTCCGCAGGGATGTGCAGTTTTCGTGCAGGACCTGCGCTTCCAGCCAGGCTCCTTTTTCCTCTCCCTCCGGAGGGGGGAGAGGTGGCTCGGCGAAGCCGAGACGGAGTGGGGGAACCACCTGGCAATCGCCGCGAACGGACATCGGAAGGGCACTGAGCGCATTGCTCGCGTTGCGCCCAAGGGTCGACCCCCACTCCGTCGAGCTTCGCTCGACACCACTCCCCCGCTCGACGGGGGAGAGGAAAGGCCCCCCTTCCGCAACTGCTGCGGGACGGGCGGGGCAGCGCAAGCTTTCGCAGTTGGCTCGTCATCAGGTACCGGTCGGACGCTTGCCTCACCCGCCCCCACGCGGCATAGATCGGCCATGACAAGCGAACCTTACCGCCCGCGCCGCTCGGTGCTTTACGTCCCCGCCTCCAACGACAAGGCGCTGGCCAAGATCGCGACGCTGGCCTGCGATGCCGTGATCATCGACCTCGAAGACGCCGTCGCGCCCGCCGACAAGGTCGCCGCGCGGGACAAACTGGCCGGCATTTTCGCCAGCCGACCGAAACGCCGCTGCGAGATGATCGTGCGCGTCAACGCGCTGTCCAGCGAATGGGGCACTGAAGACCTGCTCGCCGCGGCAAAATTCGAGCCCGACGGCATCCTGTTGTCCAAGGTCGCCACGCCGCGCGATATCCTCGAAGTCGGCGACGTGCTCGACGACAATTTTGCCCCCGACAGCGTCAAGCTCTGGGCGATGATCGAGACGCCCAAGGCCATGCTCAACATCGGCGCCATTGCCGAACTCGGCCGCGACCCGGCCTCGCGCCTAGCTTGTTTCGTGGCCGGAACGAACGATCTGGTCAAGGAAACCGGCATTCTGGCGACGCCCGACCGCCGCTATCTTGTGGCCTGGCTGATGCAGATGGTGCTGGCGGCGCGGGCCGGCGGCATCGACATGCTCGACGGCGTCTCCAACGATTTTCGCGACCTCGACGCGTTTGCGCGCGAATGCACGGAAGCCGCTGCCATGGGGTTCGATGGCAAGACGCTGATCCACCCCGCCCAGATCGAAACCGCCAACCGCGCCTTTGCACCCGCGCCCGAAGCTCTCGCCGAGGCGCGCGCGGTGAAGCATGCCTTCGCCTTGCCGGAAAATGCCGGCAAGGGCGTGATTGCTCTGAACGGCAGGATGGTCGAGCGGCTGCACCTGGCGCAGGCCGAGAAATTGCTGGCGAAGGCCGCCGCCATCGGCGCATGATCCGCCCCGAAAAGACGAACTCACGACAGGATCTGACCCATGAGACTTTACCGCTTTTTGTCCGCCCCCGACGATTCAACCTTCTGCCACAAGGTGACCGCGGCGCTGAACAAGGGCTGGCACCTGTACGGCTCGCCGACCTACGCCTACGACAAGAAGACCAAATCGATGCGCTGCGGCCAGGCGGTGGTGAAGGATATCGACGGCCAGGAATACGGGCCGGATACCAAGCTGAGCGACTGGTAGGCTTTGCCAGGCACGGACGCAGGCTGTGTCGAGATTCAGGTCAGGCCGAGCCGAGAACAGTGGTTTCCGAGAACCGGAGCGGAGCGTACTTGAAGTACGCGAGCACCGGAAGCGCAGGAAGCTGCCGTTCGCAGGCCGGCTTCACCTGAATATCGGCGCAGCCTTACTCCGCCGCCTCTTCGAGCTTCTCCATATCGTCGTCCGACAGGCCGAAATGGTGGCCGATCTCGTGGATCAGCACGTGGGTGACGATGTCGCCCAGCGTCTCCTCATTCTCGGCCCAGTAGTCGAGGATGGCGCGGCGGTAGAGGGTGATGCGGTTCGGGCCTTCGCCGGTCTGCGGGTTCCAGCGCTCGGCGATGCCGCGGCCCTCGAACAGGCCAAGCAGGTCGAACGGCGTCTCCAGCGACAGATCGTCCATGATCTCGTCGGTCGGGAATTCGGCGATCATGATGACGATCTCGCCGGTCAGCTTGCGAAAATCGTCCGGCAGATGCGCGTACGCCTCCAGCGCCAGAAACTCCATCTCCTCGATCGAGGGCGAGAGTTCGTCATGCCAGGTGCGGGTCTTGTAGATGCGGGCCATGCTTTGTCCTTTGATCCCGGCATATAGGCTTTCCCTCCGGACTCGGCAATGAAGCGGTAATTCCATGACGTCAATGGCTATAGAGGAATAAATTCCTTCTGACTCCGCTTGACTCTTCCGGCACCCTCTGGAATCTATAGGAACATAACAGGAACAGTTGTGAAAGAAATTGACCGTCATGGCGACATCAGCCGTGGCGCGGGAGACTGTTTTTGCCCTGCGCCGCCAGATCGCGAAGATCGAGGGAACGCTGCCCGAGCGCCTGGCCGCGCCGGCTGGCGAGGGGCTGCGCGCGGGTCCTGGCCTCGACGCCGCGCCTGAACCCGATGCCGATGTCACCATCATCCGGCGCGGGCTTGCCGTGGCTTCGCCGGATGCTTTCCTGGCCACCGGCGTCGAGCGCCTCGATGCGGCGCTGAGCGGCGGCCTTCCGAAAGCCGCCTTGAGCGAAATCCATGGCCTTGAGACCCGCAATGCCGGGGCCGTCGCCGGCTTTGTGCTGTCGCTTGTCAGCCTGATCCTCAAGGGCCAGCCCTTGCCCGTGCTGTGGATCGGCACATCGGAGATTTTTCGCGAGGCCGGCTTTCCCTATGCCAGGGGATTGCAGGGCATGTTCGGTATCGCACCGGAGCAATTGCTGTTTTCCGAGGCGCCGAAACTCACCGATGCGCTGTGGGTAGCCGAGGAGGCCGCGAAGATGACGGCGCTCGCCGCAATCATCCTCGAAATCCGTGGCAGCCCGCAGCGGCTCGACCTCACCGCGACGCGCCGGCTGCACGCGCGCGCCCAAAACGCCGGCCGGCCGGTGTTCCTGCTGCGCCAGGCCGGCGAAGCCGAGCCGACCGCCGCACCGGTGCGCCTCATCGTGTCGGCTGCACCAGCGGCGAGCCGCCGGACGATCGCCGGGTCGCTCGCCGGCTCGATCGGCCGGCCTGCCTTCACCGTCAGCATCGGCAAGAGCCGCACCGCTCTGCCTGGACAATTCACACTGGAGTGGAACCCCGATGAACACGCATTCGAAGAAAGAAAGCCCCGCGAAAAACGGGCAGAGAATTCTGTCGCTGTGGTTCCCGCATCTGGCGGCAGAACGGATCCTGCGCCAGCGCCTGGGACGGTCGTGGCGTTCCCGGCCTTCGGATCATCTGCCGCCATCTCACCCACCGCTCGTGATCAGCCATCGCGACCGCAACGCCCAGCGCATATCGGCCCTCGACGAGCGGGCTGAGGCGCTGCATCTGAAGCCTGGCATGGGCATTGCCGATGCGCGCGCCATGCATCCCTCGATCGACGTCGTCGAGGCCGATCCGGACGCCGATCGCCGGCTGCTCGAAGGCCTCGCCGACTGGTGCGATCGCTATACGCCGCTGGTGGCGCTCGACGGTACTGATGGCCTTTATCTCGACGTCACCGGCTGCACGCATCTGTTCGGCGGCGAGCGCGCCATGCTGGACGACATCCTTGCGCGGTTTTTCCAGCAGGGTTTCGATGTCCGCGCCGGGTTGGCCGCGACGCCGGGTGCAGCCTGGGCGGCGGCGCGCTTCTGCGGCAACCGCATCTTTGTCTCCGGCGAGGAGGAAGCGCTGCTCGCCCCCTTGCCGCTGGCGGCACTGCGCATCGAGGCCGATATCCGCGCCAGCTTGGAAAGCGTCGGCCTGCGGACCGCCGGCGCGGTCATGGCAGCGCCGCGCGCGCCGCTCGCCCGTCGCTTCGGCGCGACCTTGCTGTTGCGTCTTGACCAGGCGCTCGGCCGCCTCGACGAGGCGGTATCGCCGCGCCTGCCGGTGGCGCCCCTTTCAGTCGAACGCCACCTGGCCGAGCCGGTCGTGCTGACCGCCGAGATCGAACGGCTGGTGCTCTTGCTGGCGGTGACGCTGAAGGCCGATCTCGAACGCCGCGGCGAAGGCGCAAGGATGCTGGCGCTGCTGTTGTTTCGCGTCGACGGCGCCGTCAGCCGCATCGCTGTCGGCACCTCGCGTCCGCTGCGCGAACCCAAGCTTATCCAGCGCCTGTTCCATGAGCGGCTGGCCGCGCTCGAACAGGACATCGATGCCGGCTACGGCTTCGACCTGGTGCGGCTTTCGGTGCTGGCGGCCGCCGGCTTCGACATGCAGCAGGCCGATTTGACCGGCGAGACCGAGGATGATGGCGCCGACATGGCACTCTTTGCCGACCGCATCCGCGCCAGGCTCGGCGATGCTGCTGTGCTGAAGCCGATTGCCGTCGAGAGCCATCTGCCGGAGCGCGCGGTCGCCACCATCCCGTTCTCCGAAGCGCCACAACGCAAAGCACCGCCCAGGAAGCCGGGCTCGAAAGACGCGCCGCGCGCAACCATCTTCCCGCCGGAACGGCCGATCCGGCTGTTCCGTTCGCCCGAGCCGATCGAGGTGCCGGCCACCGAAATGCCTGAGGGTCCGCCGATGAATTTCCGCTGGCGCTGCGCGCTCTACCGGGTCGCGCGCGCCGAGGGGCCGGAACGCATCGCGCCGGAATGGTGGCGTGAAACGTCAAGCGATCCGCTCACATCGACGCGTGACTATTTCCGGATCGAGGATGCCGACGGCCGCCGCTACTGGCTCTACCGGCAAGGCCTCTATGGCAACCCGCAGGTGCCGCCGCGCTGGTTCATGCATGGGGTCTTCGCATGAACGCGCTGACCGTCATCCCCTATGCGGAATTCGGCATCCAGTCGAACTTCTCCTTCCTGCGCGGCGCCTCCAAGCCGGAGGAGCTGGTGGTGGCGGCCAAATTCCTCGGCTTTTCCTCGATCGGACTGGCAGACCGCAACACGGTGGCCGGCGTCGTGCGCGCCTGGCAGCAGGCCAAGGTCGAGAAGCTCGCCTATCACCCCGGTTGCCGCCTGGTGTTCGGCGACGGCACGCCGGACATTCTCGCCTATCCGCAGAACCGCAAGGGCTGGGGCCATCTCTGCCGCATGCTGACGCAAGCCAATTTGCGCGATGAAAACGAGAAGGGCGCGACCCTTCTCCAGCGCAGCGACCTGCTCGAATGGGGCGACCTGCTGTCGCTGGCGGTGCTGCCGGATCTCTCGGCGAATGCCGACGATCCCCTGGCATTGGTCCGTCAACTGAAAGACCGTTTCGGCGCTAATTTGCGGCTAGGCATGGCGCCGGATTATCGCGGCAATGACCGTTTCCGCATCGAGCAGGCGGCGGGCATGGCGGACATCGCCGGCGTGCCGCTGATGGCGACCAACGACGTGCTTTATCACAGCGCCGAGCGCCGCTCGCTGCAAGATGTGCTCACCGCCATCCGCCTCAATTTGCCGGTCGCCGAGGTCGGGCTGGAGCTGACGGCCAACGCCGAGCGCCATCTGAAGCCGCCGCTGGAAATGGCCCGTCTCTTCCGCCGCCATCCACCGGCGCTGGCCGAGACGCTGCGCTTTGCCGGCGAACTGACCTTCTCGCTCAGCGACCTCCAGTACAATTATCCCGACGAGCCGACGCAATCAGGGCTTGGGCCGCAGGCCGAGCTAGAGCGTCTGGCCAGGGAGGGGGCCGCCACGCGCTATCCGGCGGGCGTCCCCGCTTCCGTCTTGCAGCGCATCAGTGAGGAGCTCGCTCTGATCGAGCGTCTGAATTATGCGCGCTATTTCCTGACCGTTTACGACATCGTCCAGTTCGCCCGCAATGAGGGCATTCTGTGCCAGGGCAGAGGCTCGGCCGCCAACTCGATCGTCTGCTACTGCATCGGCATCACCGAGGTCGGCCCCGAGCGCATCGACACGTTGTTCGAGCGCTTCATTTCCGAGGAGCGCAACGAGCCGCCCGACATCGACGTCGATTTCGAGCATGAGCGGCGTGAGGAGGTGATCCAGTACATCTACTCCAAATACAGCGCCAAGCGCACCGCGCTGGCTGCCGCCGTCATCAGCTATCGCGGCCGCTCGGCGCTGCGCGAGGTGGCCAAGGCCATGGGCCTATCGGACGATGTCCGCATTGCGCTCTCCAGTTCGATCTGGGGCTGGTCGACCTCGGAGCTCGGCGAGAAGGAGGCGCATGCCGGCGGCCTCGACCGCAACGAGACCTCGACCCGTCACGTGATCGCCCACGCCAACGAGATCATGGGCTTTCCCCGGCATCTGTCGCAGCATGTCGGCGGCTTCGTCATTACCCGCGACCGGCTCGACGAGATCGTCCCCATCGTCAAGACGGCGATGGAGGCGCGCAAGATGGTCGAGTGGGATAAGGACGATCTCGACGCGGTGAAGATCCTGAAGGTGGATATTCTGGCGCTTGGCATGCTGACCTGCCTGAAGCGCGCCTTCACCTTGCTCACCGACCATTATCCGAAGGCCCGGGATGATTACGGCCGACCCTATGTGCTGGCCACCCTGCCGCCGGAAGAGAACGACGTGTACGACATGATCTGCCGCGCCGACACGCTCGGCGTCTTCCAGATCGAATCGCGCGCGCAGATGTCGATGCTGCCGCGTCTACGCCCGCGCGAATTCTACGACCTGGTCATCGAGGTGGCGATCGTGCGGCCCGGCCCGATCCAGGGCTACATGGTGCACCCCTATCTGCGCCGTCGGCAGGGCAAGGAAGCGGCTGAATATCAAAAGCCAGAGCTGGAGGCTATTCTCAAGAAGACACTCGGCGTGCCGCTGTTTCAGGAACAGGCGATGAATATTGCAATCGTCGCCGGTGGTTTCAAACCCGGCGAAGCCGACGAACTACGCCGCGCCATGGCCACCTTCAAGCGCACCGGCACCATCGGCAATTACCGCCAGCGCATGATCGACGGCATGGTCGGCAAGGGATACACCAAGGACTTCGCCGAGCGCTGCTTCAAGCAGATCGAAGGCTTCGGCGAATACGGCTTTCCCGAAAGCCACGCCGCCTCCTTCGCTTTGCTCGTCTATGCCTCCTGCTGGTTCAAGACCTTTTATCCCGACGTGTTCTGCGCCGCGATCCTGAATTCGCAGCCGATGGGGTTTTACCAGCCGGCCCAGCTGGTGCGCGACGCGCGCGACCATGGCGTCGACATCCGCGACGTCGACGTCAATTTTTCCGACTGGGACTGCACCCTGGAGAAAGCCCAATTCGATCCGGGCCGCATCCTGGCGCGCCATGCCGAAATGCGCGGTGTCATCAAGACCCGGTACGCCGTCCGGCTTGGCTTCCGTCAGATCAAGGGCTTGGCCGAGAAGCGTATGGAAGCTTTCACCGCGCGGCGCGGCGCCGGCTATACAAGCGTCAGGGATGTCTGGCTGCGCTCGGGCCTCGATGTCGGCGAAATCGAAAGACTGGCGCAGGCTGACGCCTTCCGCTCACTCGGCCTCGATCGTCGTGAAGCCTTGTGGGCGGTGCGCGCGCTGGATGGCAAGAGCGCCGCCGAACGGCTGCCGCTGTTCGACCAGCCGGCGATCCGGCTGCGCGAACTCGAGCCCGAGACAAAACTGCCGACAATGCCGCTCGGCGAGCACGTCATCCACGACTACCGCGCGCTCGGCCTGTCGCTGAAGGCGCATCCGGTCGCCTTCCTGCGCGAGCGGCTCGACCGCGCCGGCGTCATTCCCAATGCCAATCTCGGCTCGGTGCGCGACGGCAGGCGGGTCTCGGTCGCCGGCCTGGTGCTGGTGCGGCAGCGGCCCGGCAAGGGCAATGCGATCTTCCTGACGCTGGAAGACGACAAGGCCGTCGCCAACGTCATTTTCTGGGAGCGGACCTTTACCCGTTTCCGGCCCATCGTCATGGGCGCGCGCTTCGTCAAGGTCACCGGCAAGCTGCAGTCGGAATCCGACGTCATCCACATCGTCGCCGAAAAGATCGAGGATTTGACACCGTGGCTGACGGTGCTGCTGGAAGAGATGACGCCGGCTGCCCGGCCCGACATTGCCACCCTCTCGGACAAAGCTGAAAGGGTCATGCCCAAGGGGCGGAATTTTCAGTAGGCAAGTGCAGGGCGGTCGGGAGCCCATGACATTAATGCCGGCAAGGGCAGAGGGGGGCGCGAAGGATCGCCAACAGAATGGCTTCTTAGGCTGAGGTCCGTTTGAACCACCCCTGGTCCCTCAGCCCGGCCCACCCAATCGCGGCGGCGACAGCACGTCTTCCGCCGAAATAGTCCGCGCCTCCGAGGGCAGCATGATCGGGATGCCGTCGCGCACGGGATAAGCGAGCTTGGCGATCCGCGAGATCAACTCGCCGCGCACCGGGTCCCAGGCCAGCGGCCCCTTGGTCAGCGGGCAGGCCAGCAGCTCCAGCAATTTTGGATCGACATTGACCGACTTGCCGTCACGCCCATCCGCAGCCATTGGATCCCCCTTCAGCCATCGGCTCAGCCCTTATTGCAGGCTGGAGCCAAAGTCCTCATTCTCGCGCGCCAGCGCCATTTCGGTGATGGCGATCAGCGTCTCCGCGCGGGCTTTCAGGTCGGGCGCCTCCAGCAGCGCCTGTTTCTCGGCCGGTCCGTAGGGCGCCATCATCGACAGCGCATTGACCAGCATGGTGTTCTCGGCGCGGCTGACGCTTTCCCAATCGGCTTCGAGATCGTTGGCCTGCAGATAAGCGCGAAACGCTTTCAACAGCGCCGGCCGGTCGACCTCGCTTGCCGCCTGGTCTTCGGCAAGATCGGTGAGGAACGGCGCCAGCTTGCATTGCCGGAAAGGCGTCTTCACCGGCAATTCGCTGGTGATGCGGAAACGGCAGACGCCCTGCAGCGAAACCAGATAGCGGCCGTCGCCGCTCTCGGCCATCGAGATGATGCGCCCGGCGCAGCCGACATTGCACAGTTCCGGCTCCCCGTCGGCGCGCAACGCGCCATTGAGGCTGGGCTGGACGATGCCGATCAGCCGCGCGCCGGCGATCGCCTCATCCACCATCTGCAGGTAGCGCGGCTCGAAGATGTTGAGCGGCATGCGCCCGCCCGGCAGCAGCAGCGCGCCGGCAAGCGGAAACACCGGAATGGTTGCCGGCAGATCCTTGCCGACCCGGTAAAATGCGTTTCCGACCTGCACCTTCACTCCTCCGACCCGCTTCGGGCGCGATGTTATCGGCCTAATCTGGCGCGGCGGCCGCCGACCGCAAGGCCCGACAGCCACGCCCCGGCAATTTGGCCGGCAAACGGCTCAGGAAAACAGCAGCGACGACAATTTGCGCCGTGCCGCCAGCGTCGCCTCGTCGGTCATGCCCCAGGCCTCGAACAGTTTCAGCAGCTGCGCCCTGGCGCCGTCCTCGTTCCACGTCCGGTCGGCTTTTATAATCGCCAGAAGATTGTCGGCCGCCGCATGGCGCTCGCCCCTGGCGTTCTGGATCATGGCGAGGTCGAAACGCGCCTGGTGGTCGCCGGGATTGGCGGCCAGTCGCTGCTCGAATTCAGCTGGATTGCCAAGTGCTGCCGCTTCCGCAGCCAGCGTCATCTTGGCACGCAGCGCGGCAAGTGCCGGCGCATTTTTCTTGGCCTCCGGCGCCGTTGCCAGCAGCGCCTCGGCGCCGTCGCTGTCGCCGGCCTCGAACAGAAGCTCGCCCAGCCCGGCAATCGCCTCGATCGTCTCCGGCGCTTGCGCCAGGATGGCGTCGTAAATGTCGGCTGCGGTCTGCGCATCGCCCGCCGCATGCGCTTCCGCCGCCGCGGCCAGTGCTTCGGCCACCGGCGGCGCGCCATTGCCCTTGCCGCCGACCTTGGTGATGAACTCGGCGATCTGGCTCTCGGGGATGGCGCCCATGAAGCCGTCGACAGGCTGGCCGTCCTTGAAGGCGATGACCGCCGGGATCGACTGGATGCCGAGCTGGCCGGCGATCGAGGGATGATCGTCAATGTTCATTTTGACCAGCTTGACCTTGCCGCCGGCGGCCTTGACCGCCTTTTCCAGAAGCGGCGTGAGCTGCTTGCAGGGCCCGCACCACGGCGCCCAGAAATCGACCAGTACCGGCTGTTTGCGCGATTCCTGGATGACGTCGGCGGCGAAAGTGGCGGTCGTGGTGTCCTTGATCAGCTCGCCAGCGGCAGGTGCTGCGCCGGGAGTCGGGCCAGGTGCCGACTTGGCCGGCTCGGCGCCGCCATATTGCACGGACGTGGTGTACTGGCCAGAATTGCCGCCGAATTGGCCGCCAAACGGATTGTTGTTGTCGCTCATCTCGTCGCCCTTCCGATCGCGCCCAGCGGAGCAGCGCGACGTCCTTAACTAGAGGTCAGTTTTCGCCATCCATGTGGCGATCAAGCCGAGACTTTCAAGATAGCAGCATCATGTCCGGTTGCCTCGACGAATCTGATGAGGTCGGCGGACGCGATCGACGTCGTCGCCTCATTGGTCAGCGGATGCGCGTTGACTGTCGCATGTGCCATCAAATCCTGGTCGAGCACCACCTTGACCCGTCCTTCGGTGTCGTTGATCAGCCCGAACACGGTGACCGCGCCCGGAATGACACCGAGCAGCTCCATCAGCATCTCCGGCTTGCCGAACGACACCCGGCCGGCGGCGCCGATGATCGTGTGGATCTGCTTCAGGTCGACCACCGCCTCCTCGCCGACGCTGACCAGGAAGAAATTGTCCTTCTTGTCCTTGAGAAACAGATTTTTCGTGTGCCCGCCCGGTATCTCGCCGCGCAGCGACTGCGAATCGGCCACCGTATAGAGCGGCGGATGGCGCACGGTCGACACTGATATGCCGAGATCGGCAAGAAAGGCGAAAAGCTCAGCTTCGGTCTTCGGCATTGGTGGTCTTCCCCCTGTATCGGCGCGCGGCAAAGCCGTTTACGGCCAATGATGCCGCCGAGACAAGACCGTCATGCGGGAAGTCGATGAACCACCCGCGTGGCCGACAAGGTTCCGCCAAGCGATTTGCCGCGACCAAAAAGCCCGTCATTTCCCTGTTGCAATCGCCGCGCTCTTCAGCCATATAGGCCCGGCTTGCGGCCCCGAGGGCCGTGTGAGCGGGTGTAGCTCAGGGGTAGAGCACAACCTTGCCAAGGTTGGGGTCGAGCGTTCGAATCGCTTCACCCGCTCCAGTTTCCTCTAGGGGGAATCAAGCGATGAAGAGGCGCCTTTCGGGGCGCCTTTTGCTTTTTCCAGACCGGCGATGTAAGCGCGTTGCGGGACACTTGTTCTCCCTCAGAACCAGGCGCAGGTAAGACGGCGTGGCGCATAATCCCTTGGTTTCCAGTTCGGCGAACGGCGGCACCGCATCCGAAGCGCTTGCTTGGCTGGCGTTGCGGAACGCCGCGTCCGAATGCGGCTCAGGCTCGCGCTCGATAGACCCGCAGCCCCTGCGCGCGCTCCCGGCGGGACGCAAGTGGGCGCGTGAGATCGCCAAGGTGATCTTCGATGGCCTTGTGGCAGGAAGCCTTTCGGTGCCGGGGCAACTGGCTGCCCGGTGGGACAGCTTCGGCGGTGCCATCACAGCGTTGATCATCGAACTCGGCAAGATCTGGGACAATCCCGCAGCGGCTCGCCGCGTCCAGTACCAGCTTGAGCAAATGCTTCTCGAACCCGACGATCTTGCCACGCCGCGCAGGCTGGCGCGAACGCTCGGAGTTCGCGTCGACGCTCGCAACCCGACCGCGACCGAACTGCCGGAAGGCATCGATCAGATTTATGCCCATCTGATGCTGGATGGCCGGATCGAGGCTGTCGTGCAGTTCGGTGCACTCGGGACGGTGACGAGCGATCATTGGATTGAATTGATCCTGGATGTAGTGCCTGCTGAGCGGCTTGCGGGAGGATCGCCTGCACCGCAAAAGGGCGCCGGCGCGACCACGTCAAACACGCCTGCAGCCGAGGCATCGTTTGCCATGGCGGGAAGCGAGCCCGATCCGGACAGCCATTTCGGCAAACTCGCGCAATTGGCCGCACAGGCGCATGACCTGGTTCGGTCGAGCGCTGAACCGTCAGAGCCTGTTGCGCCGCGCCGCGCACGGGTCGCGGACAAGCACGACAAGGATCGCACGGCGTTCTGGAACAGCTATTTCGCGACCGAAGATCCCTGGAACTACGGTTCGTCCTATGAGCAGGAAAAATATGAGCGCCAGCTCGAAATTCTGCCTCCCGGTTCCATCGGGCGAGCGCTTGAGTTGGCCTGTGCGGAGGGTCATTTCACGCGGCAGCTGGCGCCTCGCGTCGGCCATTTGACCGCAACCGACATCTCCGCCATAGCCGTCGGGCGGGCCCGCGTGCGATGCACCGATCAGCCGAATGTCGAGTTCGGCGTACTCGATTTCGCTGCCGACACGCTGCCGGGTGAGATGGATCTGATCGTCTGTTCGGAAGTGCTCTACTACTTGGATGACCTCGCCGAGCTACGGCGCATCGCCAGGAAATTCGCCGAGGCGTTGGCGCCTGGCGGCAGCTTCATCAGCGCACACGCATTCGTGTTGCGTGACAATGTCGAAAAGACGGGCTTCGACTGGAACACATTCGGTGCCCAGGCGATCTCCGAGACGCTGGCGGCGACCGAAGGCCTCGTCTTCGAGCAATCGATCCAGACCGAGCTCTACCGCATAGACCGCTTCCGCCGCCTATCGCCGGGCGATGTGGCGACGGACCCGGTGATCGATCATGTGCCGATCCGCGCGCCCATCGAAATCGGCGTCGCGCGAAATATCGTCTGGGGTGGGGCGCGAGCCTTGCGCCGCGACGTCGCACGTAACGAGCAGCGCCAGCATATCCCTGTCCTCATGTATCACGGCGTTGCCGATGAAGGTCCGGCCGCGCTCGCTCGCTTTCGGCTCACGCCCGCCGCATTCGCCAGCCAGATGGGATGGCTGCGCGCCAATGGCTTTCACGCCATTGGCTCCGAGCAGCTGGAAGCCTCCATCGCCAACCGTCAGCCTTTCGTCGGCCGCCCGGTGCTCATCACCTTCGATGACGGCTTCCAGAACTTCGCCGACCGTGCCTGGCCGATCTTGCGCGCCAACGACCTGACTGCGGAAGTGTTCCTGGTGACGGACCTGGTGGGCGAAAGTGCAAAGTGGGACACCGACATCGGTCCGCCGACGCCGCTTATGGGCGCCGGGACGGTGCGACGCCTCGCTGCCGAAGGCGCCTTCTTCGGCAGCCACATGGCGACGCATCGCGCCATCGATGGTCTGTCGAGCGCTGACCTGGCCGCCGAGCTCCTGCGCTCTCGTCTGTTCATCGAACGCTGGACCGGCCGTCCAACCACGGCGTTCGCGGCACCCTTCTCCGTCACCGACCGACGGCTTGGCCGGCTGGCCAGGGAGTGCGGCTATCGAGTAGGCTTCGGCCGCAGGCACGGGCCGGCGGACCTCGATAGCGATCTCATCGACCTTCCGCGCATCGAGATTCGCGGCGACCGCTCGCTCGATGACTTTGTCGCCACTGTGGAGGCCGTGCTCGGATAAACGCCGAACTGGTCGGTGCGGCAGCGCAAATGGGCATCCGCGTGGGCTGGTGTCAGAGCGCTGCCGGTAGCGCGGCTGCGTGGCCGTGATTTGCGAAAATTCCCTCGTCCCGCCGTCTTCCTGCTATGATGGAGATGAGGAGGCGACCCATGAGCGAGAACCGTAAGCTGGCCGCAATCCTGGCTGCAGATGTGGTCGGATACAGCCGGCTCGCGAGCGCGGACGAAGATCGTACCTTGGCGAGGTTGCGGGCACTGCGCAGCGACCTGATCGATCCGATCATTGCAGTGCACCACGGGCGGGTTATCAAGCGTACCGGAGACGGGGCGCTGGTTGAGTTTCGCAGTGTGGTGGATGCCGTGCGCTGCGCCGTTGAGATTCAAAACGGTATGGTTGAGCGCAATGCCGGCGTACCGCAGGAGCGCCGCATCGAGTTCAGGATCGGCATCCATCTGGGCGACGTGGTCGAAGAGAGCGATGGCGACCTGATGGGTGACGGCGTCAACATCGCCTCGCGTCTGGAGGGCGTTGCGGCGCCCGGCGCCATCTGCCTGTCCGAGGATGCCTATCGCCAGGTCAAGGCCAGGCTTGACCTCTCGGTCAGCGATCTCGGCAGCACACAGCTCAAGAACATCGCCGAGCCGATCCGGGTGTATTCGCTGCAGGTCGGCGCCGGGGCCAAGGTGGCCGTGACCTCGCAAACCCCGACGAGCCCTCCGGCTGCGGCAGCGCCGCCGAAACTGTCGATCGCCGTGCTGCCGTTCGCCAATATGAGCGGTGATGCCGAACAGGACTACTTCGCCGACGGCATCTCCGAAGACATCATCACGGCGCTGTCCAAACTGTCACAGCTCTTCGTCATCGCTCGCAATTCGTCCTTCATCTTCAAGGGCCAGAACGTCCATGTGCAGGATGTCGGCACGAAGCTCGGCGTGCGCTATGTCCTTGAAGGCAGCGTACGCAAGTCGGGGAACAAGGTACGCATCACCGCGCAGCTCATCGATGCAATCTCAGGCGGCCATCTTTGGGCGGAGCGGTTCGATCGCGATCTGACCGACATTTTCGCCGTGCAGGATGACGTGACGCAGCACATCGTCGGTGCACTGGCGCTCAATCTGACCGAGGATGACCGTCTGCGGCTGGCGCCCGAACACCAGCGCAACCCGGAGGCGTATGACTGTTTCCTGCGGGGCCGGGAGCTATGGCACCGGCTGACGAAGGACACGAACGTCGCGGCCCGCGAGCTCTTGCAGCGGGCCATCGAACTGGACCCGAAATTTGCCTCTGCCCACGCTTTCCTAGCCCTCACGTACGGGCTCGATTACCTCAACAGGTGGGGTGCGTCGGACTCGATGGCGCAAGCGGAAGAGGCAGCAACGCGAGCGGTAACGCTGGATGACAGCGATCCCTGGGCGCACTGGGCGCTGGCATCGGCCAAGCTTTACACACGACGGCACGATGAGGCCATCGGCGAGGTGGAGCGCGCGATAGCCCTCAATCCGAACTTCGCCGAAGCCCACGTCGCCCGCGGCGAGGCGCTGTATTATTCGGGTAGACCCGCGGAGGCGCTAGAGAGTTTCGCCCGGGGAAAGACCTTGAATCCATACTTCCCGGATGTGCTTCTGCACTTCCAGGCTTTGGCATCGTTTCAACTGGGAAGGTACGAAGAGGCGGTCGACCTCTTGCTGCAACGGCTGGCTCGCAACGCTGTCACCGACCTCTCGCGCGCGCTTCTGGCCGCCACCTACGGCCATCTGGGCCGTCTGGAGGAGGCCCATACGGCATGGCAGGACCTGCTTCGCGTCAATCCCGCCTATTCGCTGGAACACCGCCGCAAGGTCTTGCCTTACAAGAACCCTGCCGATTTCGAACTCATGGTCGAGGGGCTCCGCAAGGCCGGTGTGGTGCAATGACGGGCTAAAGCCCGGCCGGATCAGAGGCGTGAGGCCCGGCCGATCTTGCGCCATCGGGGGTTTTCGCGAACCGGTTTCAGGTCGTCGGTCGTCTCGGCAAATGTCCGCAACCGGTATTGCCGGAGCAGGTCCGGGAAGAGCGCCCCTTCCGGCAGGCCGGCAAGCTGCTCGCGGACCGAGATCTTTTCATCGATGACCCGCATGCCCCAGGCATTTTCCCGAACCTGCAGCTCGGCGGCCAGATCGCGCTCTTCTGGCGCGTGTTCATCCAGCGCAGCCAGCAGGATCGAGTGGAAAAGCGCGACATAGCCAATCTGTCTCAGGCCGCCCACAACCCGCACGCGCGGCAATATGGCAAGGGCAAGGAACATCAGGAACAAGTCCGGCAAAAGCATGCCGTCCAGCAGTGCCTGCTGGAGATGCGGCCGCTCGAACGGGATGGAAAGACCATGCGGCCTGTCAGGCTCGATCAGCCGCCCGTTCTCGAGGACGAGCTTGCGCACGCGCTGCTCGCGGATGCCCCAGAAATAGGCCGTGGCATTGGGCAGGAACCTGCCAAATGGGCCCGATGCGGCTTCTTGCAAGGCATGGTCGAGACGCCGGCGCCTTGGGGGCTTGAGGAGCAGCCTGGAAAGAAGACTGCCTTCATCTTCCAGATGCCGCGCCACGACAGTCGCGGCCAGCCTATCATCGACGAAAACCGGCCGGGCCATGCCGGAACGATCCCAATCGGCGACCAGATCCTCGTTGAGTTCTGTCAGCGCATCGGCGGCTGTTGCAAATACCTTGCCCTGGCTGGCAAGCAGCGTGCCCAGCCAGCTTCTGGCATCCGTCTCATTGCCCACCGTTTCGAGCGCGCGCCCGTTGAGGGTAACGGGACCGGCCGCGCAGGCGCTTTTGCGGCACAGTTTGTGGCGCCCCATGCCAAACAAATTGACCTTGTCGTCGCCGACATCGAGCCATCCCGGCCCCTCCCGGCCGGTTGTCTCCATGGTCATCGTCGTTCCCATGAAGCCGAAAAAAGCCGACAGCCCGTTTTCGACCGCGCCGAGCCAGGCAAGCAGCAGGGCATCGAAGGTGATGCGATCCATCAGAAGCAGGCAGTGCAGGCCGGACTGGATAACCGGTCTGTGGTCGAATTCGTCGAGGGCCTTGTCGATCGCTTCGGGCTGCATGATCGCACCGAGGCGCTGCTGCAGGACGTCGCGCAGGATCGAGCGGGCAGCGATCGACGGGGCCGATCCAGGCCTTGCCACCGGCCGCCACAGATGGCGGGCATAATCGGAAACCGGCGCATTCCAGTTCTGCTCGATGTCACGCACGACCTCCGGGCAGAGCAGCGACAGCACAGCCAAAATGTCCACCGGAGGCGCAGGGGCAGGGACGGCGGTCATCAGAACCGCAGCCGGGCCATGCTCAGGAGGTCGTGGTACTGCCCGTCGGTAAAACCGGCCTTCACATGCCGTCCCTCGACCCCGAAGCCGTGGCTTGTGTAGAGACGGATGGCCGGTTCGTTGTCGGCATAGACAGTCAACTCGACCCGCTTCAGGGCGCGCCAGTTGTCGGCCACGTCAAGCAGCGCGCCAAGGATGGCAGAGCCGATGCCTCTGCCGACAAAGCCATCGTCAAGGCCGATATTGATCTCGCCGATATGCGAGCGGCGGGGCGAACCCTGCGCGACCAGGCTGCCATGGCCGACAACCTTGCCGTCCAGCTCCGCAACGATCCAGGTGGTTTCCGGGCCGGACTTGGCGATGCGCCGCTCCACCTGCTCCACCATCTCGAACGGCATCCTGAGCGTGCCCCAGCGGAACCCCGGCATATTGAAGATAGCGCACAGCGCCTCGGCATCGTTTGGCCGGACGGCCCGGAGCTGCGGCTGGATTTTCTCGGATAAGGAGGTCGTGCTGGTCATGGCTTTCCCGCCTAACGCAATTTCAGGAAAAGTGTGAGCGGTTTTCCGTCCGGAATTGCGTCAGAACAAAGCGACAGAGGCAATATGCCCGGCACGATGCACCGGACGTCACCTGAAAATCCAGCCGTCTCTGCGACCTATGCCGATTGCGCGGCAAAATGCCGGGGGGCGGCGTAGAGTTTGAGGATACCGCTGATGCCGATCCAGCCGAAAAGGGCGAGCCAGCACAATGTCCCGGCCGCCGTCCAGTCGATCCGGTGCACGGCAGCGTCGGTGATGAAGAGGCCAAGAACAGCAAGCAGGCCAACCAGAAACTGCGCCAGGCCGAGCACCAGCAATTCCTCACGCGGTGCACTTCTCCAGACGAGATAGGTGCCGCCGGCGCCGGCGAGGAAGATGGCGCTGTAGACCTGGGCGTGAAAAGCATCGATCGGCCATGGCCAGAAGCCACCGAATGTCAGGGGAAACAGCAACAGGCCGACGCCGTAGAGCCCCAGGACTGCCATTTCCGCCGGTAGGTAGGCGCGCCATGCGGAGTTCAAGATCACGCCTTTTGCAGAAGGGCGAGCCCTTGCCAGCCACAGGAACAGCCCGGATACCGCGGCTGACGCAAGATAGACCAGAAACCAGAGCCAGGGGGCTTTGCGCTCGAAGTTGAAATAGCCAAGGTTGATGAACGAAGCCGCCGACACGATGACGGTGAAGATGAAGGCCATGACCAGCACGAGCCTGCCGGGCGACCAGCGATTCCAGACCAGCAGCGCCGCCATCACTGCCATTTCGGCGGTGTAGAAGCCGCCGAGGAAGCGGGCATTGAACGGCGTGACGGCCCAGGGCCAGCGCGGCTTGACCAGCGCGGGCGCGAAAAACAGGCCGGCCCCGACGATCAGGACGATGATGACCCCCGCCGAGAAAAGGCGCAGGGCCGCCGGAAACGGCGGGTTGTCGCGTGTCGGCATGGAGAAAACCCCAGAGATGAATGCCCCATGGGCTATCATAGTTTGGAATTCAACAAATGGAAATTGACCTGTCACCAGGCTTGTCCATTCGAATGGCCGTACGGTCCATTTCGCAGTATGATGGAGCGTTCGGGTCGAAGATCGGTCCGGCCAACACGCCTAGAGCCGGATGATTTCAGGTCTGTCCGACCTGAAATCTGAATCCGCCTCTAAATCAGGAAATAGAGCATGATGTCGTCCGAAAACCGCTTCACACTTTTCGGCATCATGCCCTAACGGCGCAATTTCCGGAGCCTGCACGATGACCGAAGCTCAGGATCTGTTCTCGCTTCTGCGGCAATCGACCGATGTCGATCCGCAGGCAATCGACGCAATCCGGCAAACCATCGCCGAGGGCAAGGACCGCGAACTTTGCCGCATCAATGCGCTGGCCTTCGCCAGCAAGCATGGCCTCGACGAGGAACGCACCATAAGCGCCTTTCTCCATGCGGCGCGGGTGGGCATCTTCGACATTTCCTGGAATGTTCTGTGCCCCGGCTGTGGCGGCGTGCTCGACACCAACGCCACGCTGAAAACCATGCAGAAGGACGAATACACCTGCGCGCTGTGCTCCCAGGGCTATTCGCCGACACTCGACGAGATGGTCGAGGTGACATTCACCGTCAGTCCCCGTGTGCGCAGGATTGCCGCCCACAATCCACACGAACTGCCGTTGGTGGAATATTACCGCCAGATCTACTGGGCGTCCGGGGCCGATCTGCCGGACGAGGATCTGGCGGAAAAGATGGAAGCGTTCTCGCTGGAAGATATCGAGCTTGCGCCCGGTGAAAAGGCGGTTCTGCACATCCAGCTTCCGCCCCAATTTATCATCGTCTTCGAGCCGGTCACGCATTCGGCCCAGTTCATCGACGCGAAGGGCGAACCGGCAAAAGAGCGGCGAAACCTCTCTCTGGCCTTCGACCGCGACCATGTCCAGAGCCAGACGCTGGAGATGCAGCCCGGCCCATTGCGCATTTCGCTGGAAAACAGGACCGACACGCGCGTGCTGCCGACGGTCTTCATCGCCTGCCCGGTATTGCATGATTTCCTGGGCAAGCGCCGGCCCTTCGTGACCGCCAAGCGCCTGCTCACCAACCAGACGTTCCGGGATCTCTATCGCACGGATACGCTCGACATCAACCAGCGCCTGAAGATCACCAGCCTGACCTTCCTGTTCACCGATCTGCGCGGATCGACCGAGCTTTACGAGCGGGTGGGCGATCTTTCAGCCTTCGATCTCGTGCGCGAGCATTTCCAGGTTCTGCACGAGATCGTCGCGGCGGAGGCAGGCGCGGTTGTGAAGACGATCGGCGATGCGGTGATGGCGACCTTCGCGACGCCTGACCGTGCGATTGCCGCGGCGCTGCGGATGCGCGACGCCATGCGGGCGCTCAATGACAAAAGCGGGCGCGAGGACCTTCTGCTCAAGATCGGTGTTCATGCCGGCCCCTGCATAGCCGTGTCCATGAACGAGCGGCAGGATTATTTCGGCCAGACGGTCAACATTGCTTCGCGGGTCCAGAACCTCGCCAACGCACAGGCGATCTTCGCCACGCGTGCGGTGGTCGACGATAATCTCACCGCCGATCTGTTGCACAGGAACGCGCTGACGCCCGTGCCGCACGAGGTCTCGCTGCGCGGCATCGAGCGGGAGATTGCGGTTTATACGATCCCCTGAAGAGTTCTCTACCGCTTACACGCGCTTGCAGAGGAAATAACGGTCGGCGGGCTCCGAAGTGGGCGCCGGGAGGTGTTGCAGCAGCGGGTGATCGAGCGGCGTGCCACTGACCGCGAAGCCGCCGACGCGAAGCAGGCTCGCAATCAGATCGGGAAGCCAGGTAGCGGTCACTGCATCGCGATCGTCATAGCCGGTGCCGATGTCGGCATGAACAAGGGCGGCTTCGATGCCAATGAACTTGCGGCCCGTCTCGCGTATTTCGCCGAGCACGAGGTTTTCAGCTTCGGGAATTGAGCTAGTGTGCGCGCCAACTTCGCGGTCGAACACCACGATCCGGCGCCCGGGCAGAAGCTCGCGCAGATGGTGGAATGTCCGGCCATTGCCGAGGCCGAGCTCAAGCACAAGCCCCTCCATCTTCGCCACCTCGGGGCAGATTCGATTAAGAATGTCGCGCTGCGCGGTCATCCTGCTGATGAAATTATCGAGGCGACTCATATGCGATTGTGTGTCCTGAACCAGCAGCCCCGATCGAGGCTTGCTGCATATAAAGGCGAACGACGAACCCTGCAATAACGCAACCGGCCGCCGACAAGCGTCATACCGGGTGGAGTGTTCGGCAGGCCGCGCGGTGGAACAGCGATATCACTTGTAGGGGTCTGCGGCGTCCCGCAAGCCGTCGCCGAGGAAGTTGAACGCCATGATAACGAGGATGACCGGCAGCATCGGCAAAAGCAGCCATGGATAGAACGCGATCACGCTGACGCTGCGCGCCTCGGTGAGCAGGATGCCCCAGCTGGTTATCGGCGCCCTCAGGCCGAGCCCGAGGAAGCTCAGCGCCGTTTCGCCCAGGATCATGCCAGGGATGGAGAGCGTCGCCGTCGCGATCAGATGCGACATGAAGCCGGGAATGAGATGCCGCCTGATGATGCGGCTGCTTCCGGCGCCCATCAACTGCGCGGCCAGAACGTAATCCTCCTCGCGCAAGGCCAGAAGCTTTGAACGCACGGCCCGCGCCAGTCCGGTCCAGTCGAGCAGCCCGAGGATGACGGTGATGCCGAAATAGATCAGGATCGGACTCCACGTTATCGGCATGATCGCCGCCAGGGCCAGCCATAGCGGAATGCTGGGAATCGATTGCAGGACTTCGATTATCCGTTGGACGATCAGGTCGAAGATACCGCCGTGATAGCCGGCCAGCCCGCCGATGACGATGCCGAGCAGGAAGCTGAAACTGATGCCGACGAGGCCGATAGTCAGTGAAATGCGTGCGCCATAGATCATGCGCGAGAGCACGTCGCGCCCCAGCCTGTCGGTGCCGGCCAGAAACAGCTGCCCGTTTTCGGCAGGACAGACAAAATGCCTGTCACCTTCGATCAGGCCCCAGAACCGATAAGTGTCGCCCTTGCAGAAGAAACGGAGCCGCTGAACATCGTCGTGGTTCTCGATGTAGTTCCGCTTGAGCGTGTCCATATCCAGCGTCATCTGGCGGCCGTAGACGAACGGCCCGACGAACTCGCCATTGTGGAACAGGTGCACGTGCTGCGGCGGCGCATAGATGTAGTCCATGTTGCGCGAGTGCAGATTGTAGGGCGCCAGGAACTCGCAGATCAGTATCCCTAAATACAGCACTGCCAGGAATATGCCGGATATAAGCGCAAGCCGGTGTTTGCGGAATTTCCACCACATCAGCCGCAACTGCGATGCCTGAAAGACCTTCGATTGCTCCTGCGTCATCGCCTCGACCGACTGCAGGTCGAGGGGCGCGCCGGAAATGTAGTGTTGCAGTGGAGCACCCGGAGCGGGCAGCGGCGAGTCCTGCTTCATTTGGTGCTGCCACCCTGCAAACGAATTCGTGGATCAAGCAGCGCCAGCGCCAGGTCGGAAATCAGCACGCCGATAACCGTCAGGAAGGCAAGGAACATCAGGAATGACCCTGCCAGATACATATCCTGGCTTTGCAGCGCCTTGATCAGCATCGGCCCGGTCGTTTCCAAAGACAAAACGATAGCCGTGATCTCAGCGCCGGAGATGATGGCCGGCAGGATCGAGCCGATGTCGGAAATGAAGAAATTGAGCGCCATGCGCAGCGGATATTTGACCAGCGCCTTGAACGGATGCAGGCCCTTGGCGCGCGCCGTAACGACATATTGCTTGTGCAGTTCGTCGAGCAGATTGGCGCGCAGCCGCCGGATCATGCTCGCCGTGCCGCCGGTGCCGATGATCAGGACCGGGATCCAGAGATGGGCGAGGATCGACTTCGCCTTGGCCCAGCTCATCGGCTCGCCGAGATATTGCTGGTCCATGAGGTGGCCGATGGACGTGCCGAACCAGATGTTGGCGAAATACATCAGGATCAGCGCCAGCATGAAATTCGGAATGGCAAGACCGAGAAGGCCGAAGAAAGTCAGGCCGTAGTCGCCCCAGCTGTATTGATGCGTGGCGGAGTACATGCCGATCGGAAAGGCGATGAGCCAGGTGAAGATGATCGTGACGAAGGAAACCAGCACGGTCAGCCACATTCGGTCGCCGACGACGTCGCGAACCGGCAGCTCATATTCGAAGGAATAGCCGAAATCGCCGTGCAGCATCCCGCCCACCCAGTAGAAGTAGCGAATGACCGGCGGCTGGTCGAAACCATATTCCTTGCGCATCATCTGGATGCGGTCGGAATCTACCGCTTCGCCCTGGGCCCGAAGCTCGGCGACATAGCTGTCGAAATAGTCGCCCGGTGGAAGTTCGATGATGGTGAACACAAGCGCCGATATGACCAGCAGCGTTGGAACCATCACGGCGATGCGCCAGACAAGATATCGAAGCACGCTCAGGAGCCTCCAAGCCAGAATGTGTCCGGCATGTAGACACCGAAATAGGAGGTCGGGTCGTAGCCGTAGAGTGCTTTGTCAGGCAGGTTGCGCAGCCGCGAGGATACCAGAATCGGCTGAAGTGTTTCGTTCACCGTACCGATAGAGAACACCTGATCGGTGTAGATCGACAGCATCGAGTTCCAGATTTCGGCGCGCTCGCTGGATTGGGTCGATCCGTTCCAGCGCTTGAGCAAAGCCATCAACTCGACCACTTCAGGAACATCGGGCGCCTCACCCATCTTGCCATGCGACAGATAGTAAGCGCCCCAGAGCGGCCATTGCAGCTGGTCGTCGATGGTGGGGGCCAGCTGGTATGGATTCATGTCGGCGGTCGGCACGCCATTGTCGATGCCCGACGACATCGACATCAGGATCTGGCCGCCAAGCGCACGGCTGCGGAAGATGTCGCGCTGCGAAGTCCGGATGAACAAAGCGATGCCGATCTTGCGCCAGTGATCGGTGATGAGTTCGAGCGCATCGGTTTCCAGCGTGCTTTCGCCGGCCGTTTCCACGATGATCTGCGCCGGGCGTCCATCGGGAAGTAGCCGCAGGCCGTCATCGTCACGGGCCTGAAGCCCGACCTCGTCAAGCAGTGCATTGGCCTGGTCGGGATCGTGGGCGACCCAGGCTTTCGCGAATTCCGGCCGGTAGAGCGGGCTCTCCGGCAAGACCGTGTCGGCGCTTTCCTGCGCCAATCCGTAGAAGACGGCCATGTTGATCTCGCGCCGGTCCACAGCGAGCGAAAGTGCGCGGCGCACGCGCACGTCACGCAAAAGGCCGCGCCACACCGGGTCGGCACAATTCAGATTGGGCATGAGCGCCAGCCGCGAACCCTGTGTGCGTTTCCACAGATGCATCTTCACCGGGTAGCGCTTCTCCGCGTCCTTCAGGAAGGAGTAATCGCTGAAGTCGATTCCCATGCATTGCAGGTCGCTCTCGCCCGCACCGGTCTTGGCGGAGATGATCGCCGACGAGCTGACATTCATGATGATCCGGTCGACATAGGGCAGTTGCCGGCCGTTCTCGTCTGTTCGATGAAAGAACGGGTTGCGCTCGAAGATGAACTGCTCGGCCGGCGGCTTGGTCCGGTTCTGCCAAGGGTCGAGTGTCGGCAGATCCGGGTTCTCCGGGCGATACTGCCGCGACATGCGGATGTGCAGCAGCGTCCATTTTGCGGTCCGGTTCTCCTTCATCAGGCCGGCGAGCCGGAATGGATCCTGATATTTCTTATGGAACTGCTTGAGATAGGCGGCCGGCAAAACAAGCGGTGTCGGCGAAGCAGCGGCAAGTTTGGGCAGGAAGTCGGGATTGGGCGCGTCCCAACTGTAGCGGACCGTCAACGGATCGACGATCTCGAAACGTGGCGGCTTGCCGTCCGCCAGCAGGGCAGGGGCGAGCCCCCCTTGCGAAAGCTCATCGTTCAGCCAGACATCTTCCCAGCAATAACGAAAATCCTCCGGCGTCAGCAGGCTGCCGTCTGACCATTTATGGCCTTCCCGAATCTTGAACGTGAAGACGCGATCGTCCTTTACGTCGAAACTTTCGAGAATGTCGGCTTGAAAGTTAAGCTTCTCGTCATAGCCGACCAGCCGGGAATACCCGTAGATCGTCATCATCCGGATATCTTTCTGGCTGCCGATGATCGTACGCAGCGTGCCGCCATACTGGCCGGGCTGCCGGCCCATCGCCGCGAGGTTCAACGCGCGCGGGCTTTTGGGCAGGCGCTCCGCGAGTGGCGGCAGAGCCCTGGCTTTCAGCTGCGGCTGAAGAAAATCCGGCTCCAGATCGCCGGCGCGCGCCGTGCCCGGCAGAAATGCCGAAGCCATGAGACCAAGGACAGTGCGGCGGCTGATCAATGGCGTAACTCGCTGACATCGGCCGAACGTCGGGCCAGCACGAGATGGCCGCCGCCGAGATCGAGCGGCGACAGCATATCCTCTTCGCCCTCGTCGCGGAATTGCGGGCCCCATGCGCTGGTGTCGGAAGCGCCGCCGAGCTTCAGCGTCTTGAAATCCATCGGCCGGTCGAGATCGGGGAAGGGGACTGCGGCGAGCAGCGAGCGCGTGTAGGGGTGGATCGGTTTCCTGAGCAGAATTTCGCGCGGTGCAAGCTCGACGATACGCCCGCCGCACATCACCGCGATGCGGTCCGCCATGTAGTCCACCACCGCCAGATTGTGGGATATGAACAGGTAGGTCAGGCCCAGTTCCTTCTGCAGGTCCTTCAGAAGGTTCAGGATCTGCGCCTGCACGGAGACATCGAGCGCCGAAACCGGCTCGTCGCAGATCAGCAGTTCAGGCCCCAGCGCCAAGGCGCGCGCAATGCCGATACGCTGACGCTGCCCGCCGGAGAAGCTGTGGGGATAGCGCTGGATGAAGCGCGGATCGAGCCCGATTGCCTGCATCAGGCTCTTGACCGTGGCTAGCCGGGACGCGGCATTGCCACGTTGATGGATTTCCAGCGGCTCGCTCAAGATGTTTTCCACGGTCATGCGAGGCGAAAGCGACGAGACCGGATCCTGGAAAACCATCTGGAGTTTCGCCCGCAGCAAGCGCAGGGCGTCTCCCTCGGCTTCCAGGACGTCGATCGGTCCGTCGCGGCCGTTGAAGATCACGGAGCCGCCGGTAGGGGTGACGGCCCGCATCAGGATCTTGCTGACGGTGGTTTTGCCGCAACCGCTTTCGCCAACCAGGCCCAGGCACTCACCTCGCCTGATGTCGAAGCTGACGCCGTCCACGGCGCGAACAGAGGTCTGATGGCTCCCGCTGAACCATCCGGAGTTGCGGATGGTGTAGACCTTTTTCAGATCCCTGACCGACAGCAGAATGTCGTCCGGCCCCTTCGCTTCCGGCGCCGTCTGCTTGCCCAGCAGGGTCCCGACATTCACCGGCACCTCGCGGAGCGCCTTCAGTCTTTCGCCAGGCTTCAGGTCGAAATGCGGAACGGCTGCCATGAGGCCCTTCAGGTAAGGATGGCCTGGCCGGCGGAATATTGCCTCCACAGGGCCTGCTTCCATGATCTCGCCATGGTACATGACGACCACCTCGTCGGCGACATTGGCGACCACGCCGAGGTCGTGCGTGATCAGCAGCATTGCCATGTTGAGCTTGGTCTGGAGCCCACGCAGCAATTGCAGGATTTGCGCCTGGATGGTGACGTCCAACGCCGTCGTCGGCTCATCGGCGATCAACAGAGCGGGCCGGCAGATAAGCGCCATGGCGATCATAGCGCGTTGCCGCAATCCTCCCGAAAGTTCAAATGGATACATGTCGTAGGCGCGCTTGGGATTGGGAAACCCGACGAGGCCGAGCATTTCCTCGGTCCGTGCCTTGCGCTCCGTCCGATCCATGTGCGTATGAATCTGCAGGGATTCGCTGACCTGGTTGCCGATCGTGTGCAGCGGCGACAGCGATGTCATCGGCTCCTGAAAGATCTTGCCGATGCGGCTGCCTCTCAACGCCCGGATTTCGGGTCCGTCTCGCGGCATCTGCAGGATATCCTGCGTCGTGCCGGGCTTTTTGGGATCGGAAAACAGGATACGGCCGCGAACATGGGCCGTGTTCGGCAAGATGCCCATCACGGCCTGGCTGAGAACCGATTTTCCGGAACCGGACTCACCGACAAGTGCGGTGACCTTGCCGGGCAGGACGCGAAGATTTGCCCGCCTGACGGCATGCAACGGTCCCCCGACAATGGCAAAAGAGATGCCAACATCCTCGATCCGCAGCAGATCAACGCCTGCATCCATTCCCACACCAGCCCCAATCTGGCGCCTCCCGACCGGCCCCAAAAAGCAAGACTAGCGCATTGTCAGCGCAGAGCAACTTGGATTCGAAACGAATTCCCCGGCGACCGGCGGCCGGACAGCATACCAGGGCGTCCAGATCGGATGGTGGTGACTACTGGAGCTTCCTCCGGTCGCCCGCCGACAGCCGCGCGGCATCGCGATGAAGCAGCATGACCTGCTCGGCGTCCGATATCCGATCGTGAAACGGCTGCAGCGCAGCGTCTTCATCGAGTGCGAGAGCACCCGACAGATCGGGTGAAAGCACCGTCAGCTTCTGCTTGCTGCCCGCCAGTTCCTCCTCGCCGAGCGTCAGCCAGCTGTTGGCCCCGCAATAGCCGGCGAAGTCCTTGCTGGCGAGAACGCTGTGCGGATATTTCTTAGTCAGGGTCTGGAGACGCTGGACCTCGTTTACAGCCGAGCCGAAGACGGAGAATGTGAGTCGGTCGGTAAGCCCGACATTGCCGAACATCACATTGCCGACATGCAGGCCGATACCAAATTTTATGTCGCCCAGTCCTTGCTCTTTTCTGCGCAGATTGAGCTCCATCATGCGCATGCTGGCCTTGTGCGCAGCCGCAAGAGCAGCCTGGCAGGCGATCTCTGACTGCGCCCGGTGCCTTTCGCAGGGGTAGACGGCAATGAATCCATCCCCCAGGAAACTCATGATCTGCCCGCCTTTGCGATTGAAAGGTGCTGCGATGGCATCGAAAAACTGGTTCAGCGTATCGATATAGACTTCGCGGCCGGAGGTTTCGGCGAGCCTTGTCGACCCGCGCATATCGCCCATCACCAGCGCGGCCCGGATTGTGTCGCCCTCGCCGCGCTTGATCTGGCCGTCCAGCACGCGCCTGCCGGCGTCACCGCCGAGATACGTGGTCATCATGTTGTCGGCGAGCTTGGTGAGCACCGCCATCTTGCTTGCTATAGCGAGATGGTTCTGGATCCGCAGCAGCGCCGAAATCATGCTGTCGCTGAAGCCTGAAGCACTGTCGGTGGACCAGGACCCCAACATGCCCTGACTTGTATCGCCATTGAAGGGATGGACGAAAGCCATGTAATCGGTGACGCCCATAAGCCTGAGCTCATCGAAAACAGGAAACTCCGACCGCACCGACGGGTCGAGCCGGCGCCGCAGATGGTCGAGCTTGTTGCTGAGCAGATGGTAGTATGGGCTGGTCAGGAATCTGTCGGAATGGACGCCGTTCTCACTCCGGAAGCCTTCCACTTCCAGGCCTTGGCCGCGAATCCAGGTGAAACCGAGCGCGTCATAAAGCGGATGCAGCATCGAAAAGCTCAAATGCACCCGCTTCAGCGGCAGGCCGGCAGCAGCCAGCCGTTCACAAAAACCCTTGACCAATGTTTCCAGGTCGTCGCCCGCCAGCGCCGATTGGGTCAGCCAATCGGCAACCTTATCCATGAGAATGTTGGAAATTTCTGCTTGCGCTGTGCTCATGCTATCTCGAAACCCGTCGAAGACGAGCCATCTCCTTTGATCCGCAAAATTCTCGAAGTCAATGAAGCCGGCTTCGGGGGCAGAAGCCGGCGAAGAATATCCCGAATGACTGTCCTTGCAGGAAGCAAGCAGACGTCGACCGCACAAATCACCTGCAACACTATGTGGCGAGGCTGCCGGCGAAGTGCAATCCCGATCCTGACATCGCGCAAAAAATTGGTCGGCTCAGGCACCGTCGGGCTCGCCGGGTTTCAAGAACCATGGCCGAGGCGCATTGCGGAAAATCGATTTCCCCAAGCCGTCGTCAGACCGGCGCCTTCGCCTTCAGGCTTGCGGCAGCCATTGCATAGCCGCCGGCGGCGCCATCGATGAAGTGAACATGATCGCGCTGCAGCGGCGAGATGACGAGGCATGTCATCAAGGCCGACTTCTGGCGGTGCAGGCCATAGTTGCAGATGCCGGCCTCTTCCGCTTGTTTCAGCCGGTTGTCGATGCGCTGCAACACATCCGCGTCGACGTCGATGGTCATCTTCAAGCCGTCATCGAACTTGCGGAAATCCGAATTGCTGGCCACCTCGCGCTTGTAGACCTTCGGATCGAAACCGCCGATCGTCCAGCCCAATTTGTCGGTGACGGCCGTAAGCGTCATCAGGAAGATCACCCACAGCTTGGCCAGCCACCGCCGCCCTGGCGCCGCCGTGGCCCGTGCCTCGACATCGAGACCGGCGGGCAGGAGACTGTAGGCCGGACCGTCCACCGGCACCGGGTGGCCATCGCGCTCCTGCCTGCCGGCAAGGGTGATGATGTCGGAAGCCAGAAACTGGAAACCACGCAAGTCGCGCGATGCCCCCGGCACGGCTATGATCGAGACAATTTCGCCATGCCGGGCTTCGATCGGGTTCCAGCGGCAGGAGAGGCCGGTCAGATCCGGCCGCGCGCCGGCCGGCGCGGGGTCGATGCGGTAGCGCCCGGCTTTCATTTCGGCTTCCGCCCAACTGCCGCCGCCGCCGGCGAACATGGCATAGAAGGCTGCTTCGGAGGCCTGGAACCTCGCCACGCGAACGTCGAGGCCCTGCGCTCTTATGTCCTTTATCGGCACGATTGCGGCACGCAAGGTCAGATCCAGTTCGTCCGCCACCCACCTCTGGACAGAAGCCAGCGCGTTACGGGCGATCTCCAGCGCCGAGCCGGGAAACGCCACGAGCGCGCCGTCGCCGCCGAAGACGAAGGGAAGATCTTGCCGTCCCAGCGCGTTGAGCAGCGCCGAAATGACGCTGGCGCCGGCCATATTGACGGTTTTGTAGCGCCCGGCCTCGATCGCCTTGGTCGAGCCGACGATGTCGGCGGTGGCCAGCGCCCAGCCATCGGGGAGAGGCCGATAGTTGTCGATATCGGCAACGCTTTCGAACTTTGCGAAGACCGGCAAAGAAGCGACGAACGGGTCGGACGCGACAGCTGTTTCCATAAGCATCAGATAGCACATTCCAGCGCTTGAAGGTGAAGTCGATCACGCCTCGAAATTGACTTGGGCAGGCTTTGCGATGATAGGATCGCGCGATGCGAATTGCCTTCTACGCCCCGCTGAAGTCGCCCAATCATCCCGTTGTCTCCGGCGACCGCCAGATGGCACGGATGCTGGTCCAGGCGCTGCAGCATGGCGGGCATAGCGTCGAACTGGCATCGGAGTTGCGCTTCTATCTACGCCAGCCGGAACCGAAAAGTTTCGATGCGCTCATGATCGAGGCCCGGGACGAAGCCGCGCGACTGACAAGGCTTTGGGACCGTGACGGCAAGCCCGATCTCTGGTTCTCCTATCATCCCTACTACAAGGCGCCCGACCTGATCGGGCCCGAGCTGGCGTTGGCCTTTGCCGTCCCCTATGTGACGGCCGAAGCCTCCTATTCCGAACGGCGCAACGCCGGTTCGTGGGCCGATAGCCAGGCATTGGTCGCGCGAGCCATCGAACAGGCGGCGCTGAACATCTGCTTCACGCAAAGGGATCGCCAGGGGCTGGCGGATGCTGTCCCCCACGCCGCTCTCGGTATGCTTTCACCCTTCATCGACACATCGGCATTCCACGAAATGCCGGTACTGGATTATCCGACGCGCCTCGTGACCGTCGCCATGATGCGCCCGGGCGACAAGGTCTTGAGCTATCGCATGCTGGCGCAGGCGCTCGGGTTGATCGGCCATCTCCCCTGGACGCTATCGGTCGTCGGGGACGGACCTGCCCGTGACGAGGTAAAGGCGCAATTCGCCGGCTTGCCCGCCGACCGTATCGAATGGCTTGGCGCCATCGAGCCTGCCGCCGTGCCGGATGTCCTTTATCGCGGGGGAATCTACGTCTGGCCGGGTTACGGCGAGGCCTATGGCATTGCCTATCTTGAAGCACAGGCCGCCGGCCTTCCGGTGGTGGCTCAGGACATTGCCGGCGTGCCGGAGGTCGTGCGGCATGGCCAGACCGGGTTTCTCACCCCGCCGGGCGATGTGGGGGCGTTCGCTTCGGCCATCGCGAGGCTTCTGGCCAATAATGACGAAAGAACCATCATGGCTGCAGAGGCCAGACGTTTCGTTCTCGAAGAACGCTCTCTCGGTGCTGCAAAGGCCCGTCTGGCGGAACTTCTCAAGATGATCCCGTTGTCATGACGTCCGACCCGATTTGGCAGCCTCTGGTGGACGAGCTGGCGCATCGGCAACGGTGGGGCCGCAAGGCAGAGTTCTGGCTGCGCGACGACGACGCCGTGGATCCGACGCCGGCGCTCGATCGGTTGCTCGACCTCACCGGTGACTTCGCGGTTCCGGTCACTCTGGCCGTCATTCCGGCCCAGACCGACGGGAAGCTTGTCGTCCGGCTTGACGCCGCGCCGCATGCCACGGTCGCCATTCATGGCTGGGCGCACCGAAATCATGCGCCCGAGGGTCAAAAAAAGCAGGAGCTCGGCGCGCATCGGCCACGCGAGGTGGTGCTGGATGAGCTGGCCGGCGGGCTGTCGCGTGTAACCGGCCTGCACGGCGCACGTGCGGTTCCGATGCTGGTGCCGCCCTGGAACCGGATCGACGCCGGCCTGGTACCCGACCTCGGATCGATAGGATTTGCGGCATTGTCGGTGTTCGGGCCGCCAAGGCCGGCTTCCTTGGCGGTCATCAACAGCAATGTCGACATCATGGATTGGCATGGCACGCGCGGCTGCCGCGATCATGGTCTGTTGGTTCAGGCCATCGTCGCGCAATTGCAGCGTGCATTCGACGGCGGCGAACCGGTCGGCCTGCTCACCCACCATCTCGTCCATGATGAATCGGCATGGCTTTTCCTCGAACGGCTGTTCACGATCACCGCGCGGACCGAAGCCTGCGCATGGCTTCCGATCAGCACATTGACCGAACGCAGCGCCGGAAAATAGCTCAGCGCTTTTTGTTCACTGAAGTTGGGAATGTGAGCGTCTGGCCATCCCGCGCCGCAAAAGCGCCGGCAAACCTGTCCTTGGCCAGTTTCTCCATCTCGTCCAGCTCATCGTCGGTGCGTGCCGGATCGTGGTGAAACAGCGCAAGCCCGCGCGCGCCGGCCGCCTCGCAGAGCTTGACGCCCTGTTGCCATGTCGAGTGCCCGTTGCCGCGGTAGCGCTCCATTTCCTCCTCGGTGTAGGTGCAGTCGTAAATGACGAGGTCGGCATCTCTGATCAGGCCGAGCACCGCCTGGTCGAGTTTGCCCGGCTCGTGCTCGGTGTCTGTGATGACCGCCACGACGCGGCCCCCCCATTCGACCCGGTAGCCGATGCAGCCGCCCGGATGGGTAAGACTACCGGTTCGTACAACAACTCCTTCGCGTGGCCGAAGCAGGTCTCCGGATGCGAAATCGCGGCAGTCGAGGCTCGCCTTGCAGACACCGAGTGTCACCGGAAACCATGGCGGCCGAATGAATTCATCGACCATCTGCCGCGTCGTCATGCGTCCAGCGAGATGCCCGGACCAAAGCGTAACTTTGATGCCTCGTTCATAAATAGGCTTGAAAGCCGGCAGCCCGATGATGTGATCGTAATGGCAATGGGTAAAAAACAGGTCGAAATCGGTGACGCCCGACGCTCGAAGCGTCCTGCCGGCAGGCCGCAGGCCGGAGCCCGCGTCGAACAGAAGCGTATGATTGCCGCATTGCATCTCGATGCAGATCGTGTTGCCGCCATAGCGAGCAAATTCTGGCCCCGACACCGCAATGCTGCCGCGCACGCCCCAAAACCTGACAAGGAAGAAATCGTCGTCCATGCACCCTTTCGCCCATCGTAGCCAACCAACTGCTGCCAGAGTCGTTCCAGGAAAGGTGTGACACGGTTCCGGAAACTGCATCCAAACAAAGAAACAGAGCGGCTCGCCGCTTCAGTGCAACTGTGAATCGCTCTCGGCCGTTCGTGCGTCGATCAGGTCCGCGGTCGTACTGCTTAGCCTATCGGCAAGAACCCGCAATATCTCGATGGTCATTTCGGGAAACTCCTTCATAAGCCTCAGGAAATGGTCCTTGCGGATTCTCAAGGCCTCCAGCTCACTTGCCGCTTTGACGGTGGCAGTACGGGAGCTGTTGCACAATATGGCAATCTCGCCAACGATCGAATTTGGCAGCAATTCGGCAACTTTGATCGGCCCATTGTCGGAATCGACCAGAATATCCGCGCTGCCAGAAAGGATGACATAGGCGGCGTCTGCCTCGTCGCCCTGCCGGAAAAGAATCTGGCCGGCACTGTAGTTCACGCGATCGGACGTGAACGCGAGCAGCTTGAGCTTTGTCGGCTCGATGCCAGAGAACAAGGGAACGCGTTGCAGCATTCCAACTTCATCCTTGAGCAGCATTGTCGCAAACCTTCCTGAATTCGCGTTTGCCAGACTATGACACAAGTTCCTTGAAGATACCGTTTCCCGCCAAGAGTGTCTCGTGTGTTCCGTCTTCCACCAATTGGCCTGAGTCAAAGACCACAACCCGGTCGAACATCGTCGCCATTGCCGGATTCGTCACCACCCACACAATTGCCGGCGAATGGCCGTCGCGTCTGGCTTCGTCGAGCACATTCCGCAACACTTTGTCCTGCACGCGCTGGTCGAGCGCCGACAGCGGCCGATTGAGAATGAGGAAATCGGGACGCTTGAGCAAGGCGCGGGCAACATCGAGCTTCTGTCGCTGTCCGCCGGTCAGCCGCCTGCCGGCGGCGCCGACGTTGAAGTCCAGGCCGACATCCAGAAGCTCGGCATAAAGCCCCAGTTCGTCAAGAATATCATAGACGATGGAGCGAATGCGGTCCGGCGCGTCGGGATGGTTGTTGCCGACACGCCCGAACAGGACGTTGTCCATGACGGTGGCCGCGGCGATGTATTTGGCAGGGTCAAACCGTTCGACAGCTTTCTCCAGCTCGGCCGGCAGGTTTTCATAGAACTGGTTGCGTGCAGCGATGATCTTGCTCATCAGCTCGTCGGTCAAGAGGCCGAAGCGATGCCGGGGCTCGATATAGGCAAAGCTCAACGTGACCATCATGGCGCGGTCGTTCTCCGAAACCGCATCGTAGGGGCGATTCTTGAGCCGTTGCAGCAAGGTTTCGTAGGCGGGTATCTCCTCGGCGCTCATGAAGGCGAGCTGCTGGAAGAACTGGTGTTCGGGCGGCAGGTCGGCAAACAGCTCGATCGCCTGTTCGGCGATCTCCATGCCCATTTCGTAGAGCGTGCGGTCGAGGCCGGCTTGCTTCAGCACGGAAGCAAAATAGGGATTGGACGCCAGTGCCTTGTGAGCCAGTTCGGGGCCGGCCGCAGCGCCGAAGAGCAGGTTCTGGCCGATCGTCGCTTCCTTGTTGTAGGCGCCCGGTTCAAAAGGAACCACCAGCGCGCTCAGGCCTTCTTCCTCCAACCGGGTTCGCAGCGCCGCACGCAATTCGACGATCCGCCCGGCAAGCTTCGTGTGGCGCTTGAGGTCGGCCGAAGAGCGCAAGCCTAGATCCAGAATGTCGCGCGACAGAAGAACCGCGTCGAGCACCCGGCGCACGGCTTCGAAGAGGTCGTGCGGGCCGGTGGCGCCGGCGGAGGCATAGTTGATCCAATCGCTGCGGATATCGAGATCCGGATTGCCCGACCGGCGCGCCTCGTCGATATTCCAACGGTGCTGGTCCGCCGCGGCGCCGTCATATGTCACCGATGTCAGCGGCGCATGCTTCAACCCGTAGAGCAAATTGTCGCGCAGGCTTGCCTGGAACAGGAAAACATCCGACGAAGCGTAGGACATGCGCCGGCCGGTCACGGCTTCGGGGAGATCGAGCAAGTCATCGGAGCCCGAAACGATCCTTCCGCTGTCCGGCCAGGTCAGCCGCGCAAAGGCTTCCGCAAGCGCCTCCGCTCCCCCTGTTGCGGTGCTGACCAGCGCCACCGTCTCACCCGGCTTGACCTCGAGCGAGATGCGATTGAGGAGCATTGCGCCGCCATCGTCTGCTATCGACAGGCTGACCGCCGACAGCGGCTTGGTCATCGGATCGGGATCGTCGACCGTCAGTGCTCCGATTTCCGGCGCGATGATATTCTCGACGGTGAACTGTTCGACGACCTGCTGATATTTGACCTGGACATCCTGCCGGTCCTGATCCCAGTCGATCAGTTCCTTCATCGGTCCGGGCAAGTCCTTGTAAGCGCCGATCACGGCCACGAGCTGGCCGACATCCAACCGCCCCTGGATGACCAGATAGCCACCGATCATGTAAAACAGAAAGGGCGTGAGCTGCGCGAGAAAATTGTTGAGGAACTTTACCATGAATTTCCATTGGTAAAGATCGAAGCGGATTTTGAAGATGAGCCCGAGCCGGGCTGCTATGTCGGCGCGCTCGTAGTTCGACGTATCGTGGACGTGAACCGCGCCGATGCCGTCGACGATTTCGCCAACCCGGCCTGAAAGCGCGCGCGCCGTCAACTGCCGCTGGCGCCCGAGCACGAGCAGCCGCCGCCGCATTCGCGGGATAAGCACGATCTGGATCGCCACGATCACGACCGCTATCATTCCGAGCCAGACGTTCTGGACCATGATGAACAGCATGGCCGTCAGCGCCTGGCCGCCGAGCAGCACCGGCTGCAGGAAGGCATCGCCAATGAAGCCGCCCAGCGGCTCCACCTCGTCCTTCACCATGGTCGCCACTTCGGCGGATTTCACCCGCTTGAAGTAAACCGGCGGAAACCGCAGCACACGATCGACCAGATCGAAACGAATACGCCGCAGCATGCGTTCGCCGAGCCGGCCCTTGTAAGTGTTGATGTAGAGCTTGAACAAGCCGTTGATGACGACCAGCAAGAGGAACACAAGGCTGAGCGCAAGCAGGGTCGAGGTGCGGTCCAGTTGAAAACCGGAGAAGAACTGGACCTCGCCGATGAACGGCAGGTTATAGTGCAACCGCATGAATGGCAGGGTCGCGCCCGGTTGCTCGAACCCCTTGCCCTGGATCGGGCCGTTGACGATCAGCTTCGGCAGGTCGAACGACATGAAATACGGGACCATCGAAAGCACGACGATCATCAATATCCAGAGCTGCTGCTTCCTGGTGTGCGTCCAGATATAGCGGGCTAGGCTGGTTTCCATATGCGATTGTCAGTTTGAAGGATGCGGAATGTAAAGGCACCTGCTGGCAAATGGTGTATCGGCCATGTCTTCGCCGCCAACGACGAGCTCAAAGCGGCAGCTGCGCGCCAGGCGGATGGGCGCCGATGGTCCGGACAAATTCAATCGGCCTCCTCCGGGCAATGGCGAAACGGCTTGCGGCACAGTCGCGTCCGCAAGTCGAACAGGCAAGAGGCAAGATTGCGTTGTGTCGCCGGAAATCCCAACATAGAAGACGAATATGATGGATGTCACGCAACCACGCAATGCCGGCATGGGTGGGCATGAGCAAGCCCTGGACCTCACGCGGGGAATTGCCGCCTACGTCGACCACCCTCTCGTGGCCGGGCTGGCGCGCGTCATCGCCAAGCATCCGCAGGCCGATATCGCCAATGCCTTCAACCACAAGCAGGTCGCCTGCAAGATGTGGGCGCTCGACAGGCTGTTCGAAAGCGACGGCGGCCGGTTCGAACGCATATGGGTTCTGGGTGGATGGTACGGCGTATTGCCGGCGATGCTTTTCAACGACGCCCGCTTCGACATCGCGGCGATCGACAGCATCGACATCGATCCCGAAGTCGGCGCGGTCGCCCGGACACTCAACCGGCAAGCCGACGAGCGGTTTCAAGCACTGACGGCAGATATGTACGCACTCGACTATGGCGCCGGCCGACCCGACCTGGTGGTCAATACGAGCTGCGAACACATAGCCGATCTCAGCGCCTGGCTTGCCCTGCTTCCGCGGGGTACGAACGTGCTGCTGCAGTCGAACGACTATTTCAGCGAGCCGACGCACATCAACTGCGTGGCGTCACTTGCAGCCTTCGAAGCAATGGCGGCGCTGCGGCAGATCAGGTTCTCCGGCGAATTGCCGACAAAAAATTATACACGCTTCATGCTGATTGGAACTGTTTAAAGCGCTCGCGCAGGATTTGCGCCGATCGCCGCGCCCCTTCCAGATCGAGACGATGCGCGGCTGGCGGCGGTCCCGCAAGCGCCTGCTCGATCGCATGCGCCAGACCTTCAGGCGTCAGGTCCTGTTCCGTCAGCACCGTTGCAAGACCGAGCTCTTCGAGCATCAGAGCGCGACGCGTCTGCTCGGTTTCCCCGCCGGCTGCAAATGGAACGAGCAGCGAGCGACACCCCGCGCGCATGACATCGCAGACCGTGTTGTAACCCGCCTGCGAGACCGACAGGCGGGCGCCGGTCAGCAGGCTGGCGAAATCCTCGCGGAACCGGAAGATGGACAGGCGTGGGGAGGCATCGCGTGAAATCGCGTCAAACTCGTCCTTCGGCAGGTTTGGGCCGGTGATCAAACACCATGTCCAGGCGTTATCGGCATTTCGCGCCGCCGCGACGGTGGATCTGACAAGGCTCTTTCCGGCCGCCCCGCCGCCAACCGACACCAGAACGTCGAAGCGCTCTGAGGCCGCTTGCGCCGGCGGCGCGGCAACGAGCCCGGTGTAGGCGACCTCGGCCCTGATCGCCCCAGCCAGCGGAAATGTCTTGTCGATGGTTGCGAAAGCCGGATCGCCATGGACCATGACAAGATCGAAATGCCTGTTGACGAGATCGACCGTTTCCTGGTTTCGGCTCGGCTTCACGCGCTCCTGAAGGATGTCGCGGACGGACGCCGCCAGCAGCGGTCTGGGCGATGTCGCTTCGATGGCCTCGATCAGCGGCAGGAGTTCGAAACGCATCTGCCGGCGTCCAAAGGGAAACGCCTCGATAATGACGATGTCGGGCCTGTAGTCCCGGAAAGCCTGCAGCAGCATCTCTGAGCGCCGCCTCTTGAAATCATCGTCGATGGCTTTGCCCTGCAGGTCGACAAGTCCGGAAAATCCTTCGTCACCGGAGGTGACAGGCGGCAGGGTCACGGATTTTACACCCGATCCCGGAAATCCCGCGATCGGCGCTCCGCCGGTCACGACGGTGACGTCGAACCCGTCATCGACCAGAGCCGCCGCAATGCGGCTGGCGCGCGCGAGATGGCCGATGCCGAGCAGGTGCTGAACATAGAAGAAAGCGCGCAGCCGCTTCATTCGGCGACCCGCCACTCCCGCTCGAACAGTTCCTTGAGCTGTCCAATGCCTGCCACATGGTCGAAATTGCTTCGCACGCGCCGCTCCGCGGCGTCGCCGAGGCGGGCGCGCAGGACGGGATCGCGGATCAGGCGCTCCAGCGCCTGTGCCAGGGCAGTCGGGTTTTCCGAGGGAATCAGCAGCCCGGTTTCATCCGACGATAAAAGCTCCGGCACGCCGGAAATATCGGTCGACACGCAGGCAAGCCGCTGGCTGGCCGCCTCCACCAGAACATTCGGCAGGCCGTCCCTGTCGCCATCCGCGGTGATCCTACAGGCCAAAGCGAAGATGTCGGCGCTGCGGTAGCGCTCGAGCACCTCCTCCTGCGCCAGCGCGCCTTTCCAGGAGACGCGGCCATCCAGTCCGAGCTTTTGCGCCAGCGCCTTGAGCCGTTTCAGCTCCTCGCCGCCGCCGATATGCTCGAAACGCCACGCCAGATCGCCAGGCAAGAGGGCAAGAGCCTCCAGCAACGTATCGTAGCCTTTCTTTTCAACGGCGCGCCCGACACTCAAGATCATGACCGGTTCGGCCGGCGCCGAGCCGTCATGCTGTTTTCGCGCCTCGCCGAAACTTCCGAAGCGGTCAAGGTCGAGCCCATGATAGCTCAGATGCACGGACGAACTGCCGTTGGCGAGTTTTTTCAGACGGTCGAAGCCGGTTTTCGTGCACGTGACCGTCCAGCGCGCCGAGGAAAGCTTGCCGGCCAGATCCCAGTCCGCCGACGTCCAGATGTCCTTGGCATGGGCTGAGCAGCTCCAGGGCAAGCCACGAAGCTGGCTGGCATAGCGCGTCACCGATGCCGGCGTGTGCGCGAAATGGGCATGCAGCCATCCGGCATCTTGCGGCCATTCGGCCGCCAGCACCAGCGCTTGCCCGAAGCGCCGCGCGCGATTGCGGGTAAAGTCGCGGCGGATATCGGCAGCGAGCGATTTGAGCGCGCGCCAGAAGCCAGGCCGCGGCAGACAGGCAAACAGCGATCGAACCACGCGCAGCGGCTCTCTGTGCAGATATTCCGGCAGATAATGGACGGGGGCCTTGATCTCGTCATGCACGGGATGACGTTTTGCGTCGGTCGGCCGCCTGAGCGCGAAAAGTATCAGGTCGAACCCCGCACGCTCCAGACCGAGCAGTTCCTGTGCGATGAAGGTTTCCGACAGCCGCGGATAGCCCTTCAGAACCACGACGATCTTGCGGTGTTGCAACTCAGTTCATGCCTTCAATGACCGAAAGGTGATGGCCGGCCCGCCGGTCGAGCAGTTCCGCGACGATTTCGGAAATATGAGGCAGCCCTTCCAGCGTCAGATGCGCATTGCTCTGCGATGGGCGGGGCCGGCCCGGCAAAACCTGCAGCGCATCGGCAAACCGCTGGGCATCCTCGGCTTCCTCAGGCAAAAGCATCTCGATGAGGCCGAGTTCGGCTGCGCGCCGTGCCCGGATCAGCTGTTCCTCGCGCGGCGTGACGCGCGGCACGATCAGCGCCGGCTTGTCGAAAGACAGTATCTCGCAATAGGTGTTGTAACCGCCCATCGCCACCACCGCCTTGGCGCCGGCAATCAGCTCTTCCATGCGGTTGTCGAATTCGATGATCTTGACGTAGGGGATCTTGGCCCCTTTCCTGACCAGCTTGTTGCGCTTGCGCGCCGGCATGTAGGGCCCAAGCACGATCAGCGCCCGGTGCTGCAATCGCGGATCCTGCTGATAGGCCTCGATGACGTTGTGGATCAGGTCGGCGCCGTCACCGCCGCCACCGGTGGTAACCAGGATATAGTCGCCCTCGGGCCGGTGGCCGGGCAACTGGTTCTGCTGCAGGCTCCGTTGCAGGAAACCGACGAACTTCATCTTTGCCCTGACCGCCGGCGGCACGTCCAGGCCGGTCAACGGATCGTAGAAATCCGGCGGGCCATAGACCCAGACCTTGTCGTAGAACAGGCCGATCTTGCGCATCACATCCCTGCGTGCCCACTCCGCTTCGAGCAAATGCGGCGCGTCCATCACCTCGCGCAGGCCAAGCACGAGCGTGGTGCCCCGCGTCTTGAGGTAGGACAGCGTATCCTCGATCTCACCGCGCAGCCCCAACGGTTCCTTGTCGACGATGAAGATATCCGGCCGGAAGCTCTCGGCCGTGTGGCGGATAATCGACTGCCGCATCCTTAGCGTCTCATGCAGATCGATGTGCTTTTCGAGCGAGGTGTATTCGCCGTTGCGCAGCTTGATGACGCTGGGAATCTTCACGAAGTCGACGCGGGCGCGGTAGTCGAAGGCGCCGGCGATGGTCGCGCCCGAAATGATAAGCACCTGAAGACCGCGGAAATCCCCGACCAGCGAATGCGCGATCGTTCGGCAGCGCTGCAAATGGCCGAGCCCGAACGTGTCGTGGCTGTACATGAGAATTCGTGCGTCTTTTGCGTGCTGTGTCATTGTGAACGTCTTTTAGAATTCTCGCCGGACCGTGGGCAACCCCGCAGGCTTCGAAACCATTCTCGCGGGTCTAACGACCTGTTTTGAAACATGGGGGCGAGAGGTACGCAACGGCATTCTTCACCTGGGCACGAATGCCAGGGGGCGCTGATTGTGGCGCCATGCCTTGTCTTCGCCGATGATAGACGGCCCGAGCACAAATCTCTGTCATGAGGCTTGACCCCGTGGAATTAAATGCCCTGCGGCCTGAGGCAGGCAAAGCGCACATTGCGAAAAATCAAGGGCGACCAAGGCGAAACGAGGCTGCCGCACATTGTGAGGAGAACCCGCACCTTGGGAAAATGCTTCATAATCCATCGAAACACAACGGCCGCCAGAGGCCGCACGTTGCGGCCTTTTATCCTGCCATCAGCCTTGGCCTGTGGCAAGCGTCCGGTCCTTGCACCGTTGAAGCTGGTGCAATCTCGCGTCATGCCGGCTTCCTCCGTCATGTGGAGGATAGCTGCGGCCCCAATGAGATTCGTCAGCCAGGCGACCCATTCGCCAGATCCGTCACAAAGCTTTGCGTGAACACGCCGGCCGGAAGGACGGCTACGCCAACCTTGCCCTTGTCGTCCTCGGCGTTGCCAGCAGCAGACTTGTCTCGCTGCCGGTTATCCCCGGGATGAGCCGGATTCGGCGCAGAACCGCGTCGAAATCGGTGAGCGAGGCCGTGCCGAGTTCGACCACCAGGTCCCAGCGGCCATTGGTGGTGTGAATGGTCGAAACCTCAGCGAGACCGCCGAGCGCCCGGACCACGCGGTCGGCGGCATGGCCCTCGATCTCGATCATCATCACGCCGCGTATCCGCTGGTCGACCGCGTCGGCGCGCAGCACCACCGTGTAACCGATGATCTCGCCCGTTTTTTCCAGTCGCTCCATGCGCGCCCTGACCGTGGCGCGCGACACCCCGAGATCGACCGCGAGATCGGAGATGCTGCGCCGGGCATCATGCCTGAGCAGCGTGACCAGCCTTTCGTCCAGCAAGTCCATGACTCTATCCACTTTGACCAAAGCGACTTATCGGAATGATAAATCCTTCTTCTCGAAATGCCAATTTCGCCTGTTCATACTGCCGGGCCGGGATGGTTCATTCCACGCATCAACCGCCCAATCAATTTACAAGGACAACAAGAACCATGCGCTGCAGGATCGTTGGCGCGCCGGTGCAGGACGGCGCCGGCAGGATGGGATGCGAGATGGGGCCGAGCGCGCTGCGCACGGCCGGGCTTGTCTCGGTGCTGTCGGAACTCGGCCACGAGGTCGAGGACTGGGGCGCGGTGCAACCGGCCGCCGTGCGCGCAATCGTCCATGGCAATCTCGCGCTGAAGGCCCTACCGGAGATTTCCGCCTGGACCGCGGCGATAGCCGAGACCGCCTATGCGGCTTCGCGGAACGCCATGCCGATCTTCCTTGGCGGCGACCACGCGATATCGGCCGGCACGGTGTCGGGCATAGCCCGCCGCGCCGCCGAACGCGGCCGGCCGCTCTTCGTGCTGTGGCTCGACGCACATCCCGATTTCCACACGCTCGATACCACCGTCAGCGGCAATCTGCACGGCGTGCCGCTCGCCTATGCCAGCGGCCGGCCGGGCTTCAACGGTTATTTCCCGGACCTGCCTGTCGCCGTCGACCCTGCCCACATCTGCGTCATGGGCCTGCGCAGCGTCGATCCGGCGGAGCGCCGGGCGCTGAGCGAAGCGGGGGTTACCGTGCACGACATGCGCGCCATTGACGAGCACGGCGTCGCACCTTTGCTGCGCGCCTTCCTGGCCATCGTCGAAAAGGCAAACGGCCTGCTGCATGTCAGCCTCGACGTCGACTTCCTCGACCCCTCCATCGCGCCGGCCGTCGGCACCACCGTGCCCGGCGGCGCCACCTTCCGCGAGGCGCATCTGGTGATGGAGATGCTGTCCGACAGCGGCCTGGTCTCCAGCCTTGATCTGGTCGAGCTCAACCCGTTCCTCGACGAGCGCGGCCGCACCGCCACGCTGATTGTCGACCTCGCCGCCAGCCTGATGGGCCGGCGCATCATGGACCGCCCGACCCGCAGCCATTCCGGAAGCATTGCATGACCCAGCCTTCCCGCCTTGCCATCGTCCCCTTCGTCAGCGTCGACCGCATGATGAAGCTGGTGCTGACCATCGGCGTCGAGCGGTTCCTCACCGAACTCGCCGCCTATATCGAGGAGGATTTTCGCCGCTGGGAGCTGTTCGACAAGACGCCGCGCATCGCCTCGCACAGCCATGACGGCGTCATCGAGCTGATGCCGACCAGCGACGGCAAGATGTACGGCTTCAAATATGTCAACGGCCATCCGAAGAACATGCGGGAAGGCCGCCAGACCGTCACCGCCTTCGGCGTGCTCGCCGATGTCGGTTCCGGCTATCCGATGCTGCTGACCGAAATGACGATCCTGACGGCGCTGCGCACCGCGGCGACCTCCGCTGTCGCGGCCAAATATCTGGCGCCCAAAGGCGCGCGCTCGATGGCCATCATCGGCAATGGCGCCCAGTCCGAATTCCAGGCTGTCGCCTTCAAAGCGCTGCTCGGCGTCGACCGGCTGCGGCTCTATGATATCGACCGCTCCGCTTCGGAAAAATGCGCCCGCAACCTCGCCGGCAAAGGCTTTGACATCACCATCTGCGCGACCGGCCAGGATGCTGTGGAAGGCGTCGACATCATCACCACGGTGACCGCCGACAAGCTGTCCGCCACCATTCTGACCGACAACATGGTCGGTTCCGGCGTGCACATCAACGCGGTCGGCGGCGACTGCCCCGGCAAGACGGAACTGCACCGCGACATCCTTTTGCGCTCCGACATCTTCGTCGAGTTCTCGCCGCAGACGCGCATCGAGGGCGAAATCCAGCAGCTCCACGCCGACCATCCGGTGACCGAGTTGTGGCAGGTGATGACCGGCAAGGCGGAAGGCCGCAAGACGGCGGAACAGATCACCTTGTTCGATTCCGTCGGCTTCGCCACCGAGGATTTTTCCGCACTGCGCTATATCAGAGACCAGCTTCAGGCCACCGGCCTCTACGAGGAGCTCGACCTGCTCGCCGATCCCGACGAGCCGCGCGACCTCTTCGGCATGCTGCTCAGGGCAGCGCTGCAGCCGGCAGCCGCCTGAGGGGCTTCAGCCGCGCAACGGCGCGCAGCTCTCCCGTTCGACGAGCACCGGGGTGAGCACTTCGCGGCGCGAATGCGCCGCCGGCTCGGCAACCCGCTCGAGCAGCAGGCTGACCGCCCGCGTGCCGATCTTCTCGACCGGCTGTGCGATCGTCGTCAGTGGCGGCCAGGTGGTGACGGCATAGGGTATGTCGTCGAAGCCGATCATCGACATGTCGCCGGGGACCCGCAATCCGCGCCCGCGCAGCACTGTCAGCGCGCCCATGGCCATCAGATCGTTACAGGCAAACAGCGCCGTGATCCCCGGCGCCTGCGCCATCAGCCGCTCCATTGCCATGCGGCCGCCGGCGAAGTGGTAGTCGGAATCCACCACCGAGGCCGGCGGCAGGTCGAGGCCGGCTTCCTGCAGCGCCCTGGCGAAGCCGCGCAGGCGGGCGGGGCTGGAGCTGGAATCGCGCGGGCCGCCGATGACGCCGATCTTCTCGTGGCCGAGCCCGGCCAGATAGCGGCCGGCGAGATAGCCGCCATGATCGTGATCGACCAGAACGGAATCGACATTGACCGAATGGATCTCGCGGTCGATCAGCACCGCCGGCACGCCGGGCAGAAGGCTGGAGAACACCCGCGCATGATCCGACGAGCCGGCGAAGATCAGCCCGTCGATCTGCTTGGCCATCAGCACCTGGAGATAGCGCTCCTCCTTCTCGGCGCTGCCGTCGGAGTTGCACAAGATCACCGTATAGCCGGCAAGGAAGCCGGCATCCTCGATCTGGCGCGCCACGCCGGCGAAGAACGGGTTGGAATTGTCCGGCAGCAGCAGGCCGATGGTCTTGGTCTCGCCGCGCCTAAGGCTGCGCGCCAGCGTGTTCGGGCTGTAGCGCAAGGCGGCGATGGCAGAATGCACGCGCTCAGCCGTCTCCGGCTCGACATGGCGCGTGCGGTTCATCACATGCGAGACGGTTGCGACCGACACTCCGGCATGGCGCGCGACATCGGCAATCGTCGTCATTTCTTGTCCCCTGACTCGATTAGCCTAATGATTGCGTAACCGGATGTGTCGCACGCTAGAGCGCAGCTTTCGAGTGTCAATGTCCCTTTGAGCAACCTGCTGAGCGGAGCGATCTGCCGCCAAGAAAAAGCCGCAAGGCTGGGTGCTTGGTGGTCGACCTGTTGTCGCAACCGGATAAGGTTCGAGAGCCGCGAACTGCTCAATCGCCAACCATCGGAACAACGATGCGACTTCTCCTTGTCGAGGACGACCCACGCACCGCCGACTATGTCGTCAAGGGCCTTGGCGAGGCAGGCCATATCTGCGACCTCAGGCGCGATGGCCGCGACGCGCTGTTTGCTGCGACATGCGATGCCTATGACGTGATCGTCGTCGACCGCATGCTGCCCGGCCTCGACGGCCTGTCGATGATCAAGGCGGTGCGGGCGGCGGGCGTGCGCACGCCGGCGATCTTTCTGACCTCGGTCGGCGGCGTCGACGACAGGGTTGAAGGGCTCGAGGCCGGCGGCGACGACTATCTCGTCAAGCCATTCGCCTTTTCCGAACTGCTCGCCCGCATCAACGCGCTCGGCCGTCGCCCTGCGGTGCAGGAGCTGAAGACGACGCTGCGCATCGCAGACCTCGAAATGGACCTGATCCAGCGCCGCGTCACCAGGCAGGGCCAGGCGATTGACCTGCAGCCGCGCGAATTCAGCCTGCTCGAAGTGCTGATGCGCGGCGAGGGCCGCGTCATCACCCGCACCATGCTTCTGGAACGGGTCTGGGATTTTCACTTCGACCCCAAGACCAGCGTCGTCGAAACCCATATCAGCCGGCTGCGCGCCAAGATCGACAGGCCGTTCGAAACCACGTTGATCCACACCGTGCGCAACACTGGCTACAGTGTTCACGACTGAGGCGCGGCATGACAGAAACTTGCCATGACTGAAGCTTGCCATGACTGAAACGCACTATGACTGAGACAGGCTCTCGCCTGCTGCGCAGCACGCCGTTTCGGCTGGCCCTGACCTTCGCCTTGCTGTTCGTGCTCGCCTTCATCCTGTCAGGCGCCATCGTCTACCAGCTGATGAGCGCGGATCTTGCCGAGCAGCTCGACCAGTCGGTCAAGGAGACCTATTCGGTCGTGGCGGTGACCTATGCCGGAAACGACCGGGAGGATCTGGTTTCGGCAGTCGACAGCCACGCCGCGCTCAGCCCGAGCAAGGAACAGCTGTTCTCGCTCACCGATCCCGCCGGCAATCGCCTGGCCGGGAATTTCACCGCCGCCGACCTTCCCGATGGCTTTTCGGATTTTGCCGCTTCCCTGCCTGGCGTTGCGCCGGACACTATGTACCGCGCCTGGACCGGTTCGGTCGGGCCCAACAGCCTGACAATCGCCTTCTCGCTCTCCGAAACCGAGGAGCTGGAACGCATCGTTTTGATGAGCTTCGGCTGGGCCACCCTGATCATTTCAGGGCTGGCGGTGGCTGGCGGCGCCTTGCTGGCGTCGCGTGTGCAGCGTCGCCTCGACGGCATTGCCACCACCATGGACGATGTCTCCAACGGCCGGCTCGACGCCCGCATTCCACTGCTCGGCAATGGCGACGACATTGACGGCGTCTCGCGCCAGGTCAACGCCGCGCTGGAGCGGCTGGCGGCGCTGGTGGACGGCATGCGCCAGGTCAGCGCCGACATCGCGCATGATCTGAAGACGCCGCTCAACCGGCTGCAGATGATTTTGGAAGCTGCGGCCGACAGGACCGCGCGGGGTGAGGCCGTTGCCGATGAGCTGGCGGAGGCACGTGGGGAAAGCCTGCAGATCAACGATACTTTCGATGCGCTGTTGCGTATTGCCCAGATCGAGGCCGGCGCTCGCAAGGCGCGCTTTGTCGATCTCGACCTCACCGGCGTCATCGATGCCATTGCCGAAATCTACGCCGGTGTCGCCGAGGATGACGGCAAGTCGCTGTCGGCCACGATCGTCCACGGCACCCCATGCCTGGTCCACGGCGACCGCGACCTGCTGACGCAATTGTTTGCCAATCTGGTTGAGAACGCGCTGCGGCATTGCCCCGATGGCACGGCAATCCTTCTATCGGTGCGGCGGCAAGGCGACCGCATTCTGGCTGAGGTCGCCGACAATGGCCCCGGCATCCCGGCGCAGGAGCGCGAAAAAGTGTTCCAGCGGCTCTACCGGCTGGACTCCAGCCGCACCACGCCCGGCAGCGGCCTTGGCCTCAGCCTTGTGCGGGCCATCGCCGACCTGCATGGTGCAACGATTGCGCTGGAGGATCGCCGGCCTGGGCTGGCGGTAATTGTCGGGTTTCCTCGGGCGGAGGGCACCGGTCCCGGCTTGAAATGACAACGCCAGAGCCAGGTCGACCCCACTCCGTCGAGCGAAGCAGCGACGGAGTGGGGGAAGGCGCTCATGAAACGCCAAGTCGCTGACAACTTTCTCCAAGTTGATGATCGCATCCGACAAAGGCGGTCGCGATTAGCCTTGCACATGTTTCCACCCGGAACGGCTGCGGGTTGATCAAGATGACCGTTGAACCTATCGGCCCACCGCACCCCGGCGAAAATCCGAGGGCGACATCCCTGCCAGCTTGCGGAAGGATTTGTTGAAGGCGCTGAGCGAGCCGAAGCCTGAATCCATGGCGACGCGCAGCACATTGGCGTCTTCATGCATCAGCAGCGCCTGCGCGTAGCTCAGCCGCAGCAGATTCATATATTCGTTGAGCGTCATGCCGGTCGATTTCTTGAAAATGCTCATGGCGTATTTGGGATGGATGTCGGCCGCCGCCGCGATGTCGACGCAGTCTATGTCGTAGAGGAAATTCTCGGCGATGAAGTCGCACATGCGACCGACATTGCGCAGCGATTGCTGGTCGAACGGGCCGCCGGGTTCCTGGCCGATGGCGGTTTCCGGCACCAGCCGGTAGGGCTCGAAGCGCACCCGCTCCAACCGCAGCAGCAGCTCGTTCACGGCGTGCTCGGTTATCGCCGCATCGCCCGAGCGGAAATAGCGGTTCCAGCGCTCGAAATTGTGATGGTCGGCCTGGTCGGTCGCCGATGTCACCAGCGTGGCGCCGGTCATCAGCCTGTGGCGGACATCCGTCGGCAGATGCAGGCGGAAGAAATGCACCAGCGGCAGATGCGCGCCGGCATAGATGGCGTCGTCGGAGAGATCGTCCATCTGGTGCGGCAGCCCGCCCCAGAACAGGCACATGTCGCCGGCCGACAGCGAGATCTCGTGCTCGTTCATGCGGTAATGCACGCTGCCGCGGACGATGAAATTGACCTCGACCTGGGCATGCCAGTGCGGCTTCAGCATGACCAGCGGATGGTTGTGAAACATCTGCAAAGCCATCGGCAGGCCTTCGACGCTGCTGGCGCCAGGCTGGTAAAACGGCCGTTCCGGCATCTTACTTTCCGCCCATCTTTTATTCCCGTTGTCAGGGACAAGCCTTCCGCGCCGCCTAGTCTAGCCATGCTCGCGAAGAGAGAGCAAATGAAATGGGAGGATTTCAATGCGCACGACACTGATCTGTGCCGCGCTGGCGCTTGGCCTGGGCTCAGCCCCGGCTTTGGCGCAGTCCGGCGAAATCACGATCTGGAGCTGGAATATCGCCGCTTCGTCGCTGAAGGCGACGGTGGCCGGCTTCAACAAGCAGTATCCCGACGTCAAGGTCACCGTTCAGGATCTCGGCAACCAGCCGACCTATGACAAGTCGATCGCCGGCTGTGCGGCCGGCGGCGTCGGCCTGCCCGATATCGTCTCGATCGAAAACGGCGAGGCCGAGAATTACTGGAGCCAGTTCCCCGATTGCTTCGTCGATTTGCACACGCTGGGCTACACCGCCGACGACCAGAAGAAATTCCCGGACTTCAAGCGCACCGAACTGGAGGTCGGCGACAAGGCCTATGCCATGCCGTGGGATTCCGGCCCGGTAGCCGCCTTCTACCGCCGCGACTTCTACGAGAAGGCCGGCGTCGATCCGGCCTCGATCAAGACCTGGGACGATTTCATCGCCGCCGGCAAGAAGGTCCAGGCCGCCAATCCCGGCGTCACCATGACCAATGCCGATTTCAACGGCGACACCGAATTCTTCCGCATGATTTCCAACGAACAGGGCTGCGGCTATTTCGCCGCCGATGGGCAGTCGATCACCGTCAACCAGCCGAAATGCGTCGACACGCTGGCCAAGATCAAGGACATGAAGGACGCCGGCATCATCTCGTCGGCCGACTGGGGCACCAAGATCACCAACAACACCGCCGGGACCGTCGCCACCCAGGTCTATGGCGGCTGGTATGAGGGCACCATCCGCACCGAATCGGCCGGCGAAAACGGCAAATGGGGTGTCTATCTGATGCCGAGCCTGACCGCCGACGGCCCGCGCGCCGCCAATCTCGGCGGCTCGTCGCTCGCCATCACCTCGGCCTCGAAGAACAAGGAGGCCGCCTACGCCTATCTGAAATACACGCTCGAGACCAATGAGGGCCAGATCACCATGCTCAGGGATTTCGGCCTGGTGCCGTCACTGATCTCGGCGCTCGACGATCCCTATGTCTCGCAAGGCCTGCCCTATTGGGGCGGCCAGGCAGTGTGGAAGGACATTCTCGCCACGCTGCCCAAGGTGGTGCCGAGCCGCGGCACGCCGTTCCAGAGCGACGCCGAAATCATCATGCGCGCCGTGCAGACCAAATATCTCGGCGGCGGCTATCCCGATGCCAAGGCCGCCCTCGACGACGCCGCCAGCCAGATCGCGGCGGCGACTGGATTGCCGGTAAAGTGACGAAGGCGGAGATGTTGGCGGGCCAGATATAGGGCAATTTGCCGGACCGTTGGCGCTGCCCCTCACCTGCCTGCCGGCATCCTCTCCCCGTATAGTGACGGAGAGGGGGACGCTCTCGCCCAACAGTTCGCCAATCGCCGGCGGCGTCCCAACAAGCCCCTTCTCCCCGTCACTATACGGGGAGAAGGTCCCGGCAGGGGGATGAGGGGCGGCGCCAAGCCTTAATAATTGACGCCGGCTAACAACACGCCGGATATCAGCCGGGAAAGAGGAAGGAGGAGGAAACCATGCGCTACCAGAACGCCACGGCCTATCGCTTCCTCACGCCCTACCTCCTGATCTTCGCCATCTTCTGGGTGTGGCCGATCATCTCCTCGTTCATGATTTCCTTCCAGGCGACGCGCACGGTGCCCTGGCGCTTTGCGCCGACGTTCAACTGGGGCCGCCTGATCGGCGACCCCGCTTTCTTCAACGCGCTGAAGAACACGCTGCTCATCCTCGTGATCCAGGTGCCGGTGATGATCTCGCTGGCGATCATCATGGCGGTGCTGCTGAACTCGCCGCTGCTGAAAGCACGTGGCCTCTACCGCTTCGCCTTCTTCGCTCCGGTGGTGGTCGGCGAGGTCGCCTATTCCGCCGTGTTCCGGCTGATGTTCAATCTCGATTTCGGCATCATCAACAAATTGCTCGCCGGCGTCGGCCTGTCCAAGATCGACTGGTTCTCCAACGTCACACCGGCCATGGCGCTGATCATGATCGCGGTAACCTGGCGCTGGGCCGGCTACAACGCCATCATCCTGCTCGCCGGCCTGCAGTCGATCCCCGAGGACGTCTATGAAGCAGCGACGCTCGACCGCGTCAGCAAGCTCAAGCAGTTCTTCTACATAACGCTGCCGCTGCTCAAGCCGGTCATCGTGTTTTGCGCGGTGCTGTCGATCATCGGCACCATGCAGCTTTTCACCGAACCGTTCCTGATCACCGAGCGCGGCGGTCCCGGCGGCGGCACCGAGACGCTCGGCCTCTTGCTTTACCGCCAGGGCTTCCGTTCGCTCAATTTCGGCTACGCCTCGGCCGTCGCCTACACCATGGCGGGGCTGGCCATCGCCATCACGCTGGTGCAGCTGTGGCTGACAAGAGAGCCGAAATGAGTTCGCTCTCGCAACGCCGGCTCGGCCGCAGCGTCCTGCTGCATCTGGTCCTGACGCCGCTGGCGGTGATCTGGCTGTTTCCGCTGTGGATGATGGTGGTGTTTTCGACCATGCCCGACAACGGCATTTTCAGCCCCGGCATCGAGCTTCTGCCGCACGGCAATTTCGTCGACAATTTCAACAATCTGCAGCGTGACACCAATTTCGTCGGCGCTATCGGCATTTCGGTGGCGGTTGCGGTGACCTACACCTTCTTCTCGGTGCTGCTGACCTCGATGGCCGGCTGGGCGCTCGCCCGCTATCAGTTCTTCGGCAAGGGCGCGGTGGTGGCGATCATCCTCGGCACCATCACGCTGCCCTATGCGGTGGTGCTGATCCCGCAATTCATCATGGTGGCGCGCGACTTCCAGCTCGCCAACACCTGGATTGCGTTGATCGTGCCACCCTTGTTCAATTCGCTGGGCGTGCTGTTCATGCGCCAGGCTTTCTCGATGATGCCGGCCGACCTTTTCGACGCCGCGCGAGTCGAAGGCGTCAAGGAATGGCGTATCTTCCTGTTCGTCGCTTTGCCGCTGGCGCGGCCGATGCTGGCGGCGCTCGCCATCATTCTGTTCCTCGCCTCGTGGAACAATTATCTCTGGCCGCTTTTGATCAACAGCCAGCCCGGCGCGATGACGGCCCCTGTGGCGCTCGGCACGCTGATCGGCCTGACCAAGGTCTCATGGGGCGGCATCATGGCCGGCGCCGTCATGCTGACCGTACCGATGCTGGTCGTCTTCGTGCTGCTGCAGCGCCATTTCATCGCCGGCATCGCCGCCGGCGCCGTCAAGTAGGACTAGAGCGATATGGCGGCAGTCACCCTCACCAATGTCGTAAAACGCTTCGGCGTCTATGAGATCATCCATGGCGCCAACATCGATATCGCCGATGGCGAGTTCGTCGTCTTTGTCGGCCCGTCGGGTTGTGGAAAATCGACGCTGCTCAGGATGATCGCCGGGCTGGAGGATATCAGCGGCGGCGAGATCGCCATTGGCGGCAAGGTGATGAACGATGTCGAGCCGGCCGAGCGCGGCATCGCCATGGTGTTCCAGTCCTACGCGCTCTACCCGCACATGAGCGTGGAGCAGAATCTGAGCTTTGGTCTCAGGATGACCGGCAACCCCAAGGAGGACACCGAGCGGCGGGTGAAGCGGGCCTCCGAAATCCTGCGCATCACAGAGTTGATGGCGCGGCGGCCGAGGCAATTGTCCGGCGGCCAGCGCCAACGCGTCGCCATTGGCCGCGCCATCGTGCGCGAACCGCAAGTCTTCCTGTTCGACGAGCCGTTGAGCAATCTCGACGCCGAGCTGCGCGTCCAGATGCGGGTCGAGATCTCGCGCCTGCACAAGGAACTCGGCACAACGATGATCTATGTCACCCACGACCAGACCGAGGCGATGACGCTGGCCGACCGGATCGTCGTGCTGCGCGGTGGCCATGTCGAGCAGATCGGCAGGCCGCTCGATCTCTACGACAATCCCGACAACCAGTTCGTCGCCGGCTTTGTAGGCTCGCCGAAGATGAATTTCATCAAGGGCCGCGTCGTCGGGCGCAACATGAGCAGCGTCACCGTCGAGCTGGTGGGCGAGGAAATGACCCGCATTATGCAACCGTTGACCGGCGCCGTGCCGCAAACAGGAGCCAAGGTCATTGTCGGCGTGCGGCCCGAACATTTCGGCAATGGCGGCGAAGGCGACGCCGACCTCACCGTCGGCATCGACGTGGTCGAGCATCTCGGCGGCACCAGCTTCATCTATGCCAGGACCGCCCATGGCGAAGACCTGGTGATCCAGCGCGACGCGGCAAAGGTCCCCGACACCCAGGAGATCACCGTGTCCATCCGCAAATCCTATCTGTTCGACGAAAACGGCCAGCGGCTGCGCTGAGCGCTTCCAGCCTTGCAAGGAGAATGACCATGACTGCAACCGCGCCCATCCGCTGGGGGATACTCGGGCCTGGCGACATCGCCAAAGCGTTCGCCCGCGGCGTGGCAGGCTCGCGCACCGGCACGATCGTGGCGCTCGGCGCCCGCAATCCCGGCAAGGCAGGCTTGGCCGAGACGTTTCCCGGCGCCCGCATCCTCGACGGTTACGACGCGCTGCTCGCCGACCCCGAGGTCGATGCCGTCTATATCGCCATCCCGCATCCCGGCCATGCCGAATGGGCAATCAAGGCGGCGGAAGCCGGCAAGCATGTGCTGTGCGAAAAGCCGCTGGCGCTGACCGCCTTCGAGGCCGACGCCATGATCCATGCCGCGCGCAAGGCCGGCACCTTCCTCGGCGAAGCCTTCATGTACCGCCTGCACCCGCAGACGGCGAAGCTGGTCGAGGTGATCCAGTCGGGCGTCATCGGCGATGTCAGGCTGATCAAGTCGAGCTTCGGCTTCGCCATGCCGGGCTTCATGCCCGAGCACCGGCTCTATTCCAACGATCTCGCCGGTGGCGGCATTCTCGACGTCGGCGGCTATCCCGTCTCCATGGTGCGGCTGATCGCGGGCGCTGCCACAGGCAAACCCTTCGCCGAGCCGGACAAGGTTGTCGGCACCGCCCATCTCGGCAAGTCCGGCGTCGACGAATGGGCCTCGGCGCTGCTGCATTTTCCCGGTGGCATCGTCGCCGAGGTATCCTGCAGCATCTCGCTCAAACAGGACAATGTGCTGCGCACCCTCGGCACCAAGGGCCGCATCGAAGTGCCGGATTTCTGGTTCGCCGGCGGCGGCAACCGCGATGGCGGCCCTGGCCGGATCGATGTAATCCTCGCCGACGACACGCGCGATACCATCAGCGTCAACGAAACCCGCCATCTCTATTCCTTCGAGGTCGACGCCGCCGGCGAGGCGATCCTGGCCGGCAAACAGGAGTTCGCCTGGCCGGGCATGAGCTGGGCCGACAGCCTCGGCACGCTGCGTGTGCTCGACAGATGGCGCGCCGCCGTCGGGCTCGAATATGAGATCGAAAAGCCGGCTAAGCGAACCAACACCATTTCGGGCCAGCCGCTGCGCACCGGCGGCACGGCCATTGGCAAGCGCAAGATTCCGGGCCTGTCGAAGCCGGCCTCCGTGGTGGCGCTCGGCTTCGAGGATTTCCGCACCTTCTCGTCGGGCGCAATCCTGCTCGACGCCTTCTTCGAGGCCGGCGGCAATCTGTTCGACACCGGCTACGTCTACGGCGCCGGCTACACCGAAACGCTGCTTGGCCAGTGGCTCAGGAATCGCGGCGTGCGCGAGCAGTCGGTGATCATCGCCAAGGGCGCGCACTCGCCGCTCTGCTATCCCGATGTCATCGGCAAGCAGCTCGCCCAGTCGTTGGACCGGCTGCAGACCGACCATGTCGACCTCTATTTCATGCACCGCGACAACCCGGATGTGCCGGTCGGCGAATTCGTCGATGCGATGGACGCCGAGGTCAAGGCCGGCCGCATCCGTGGCCCGTTCGGCGGCTCGAACTGGACGATGGCGCGCATGGACGAGGCGATTGCCTATGCCGAGCGCACCGGCAAGCAGAAGCCCGGCGTGCTCTCCAACAATTTCTCGCTGGCCGAGATGCTGGAGCCGATCTGGGCCGGCTGCATCACCTCGTCGACCGACGACTGGAAATCCTGGCTGACGAAAAGGCAGATGCCCAACTTCGCCTGGTCGAGCCAGGGCCGCGGCTTCTTCACCGACCGCGCCGGCCGCGACAAGCAGGACAATGAGGAGCTGGTGCGGGTCTGGTACTCGGAGAAAAATTTCGGCCGCCGCGACCGCGCCATCGAGCTGGCGCAGCGCCTGGGCAAAAGTCCGATCCACATCGCGCTCGCCTATGTGCTGGCGCAGCCTTTTCCGTCGGTGCCGTTGATCGGCCCGCGCACGCTGGACGAGTTGGAGGACAGTTTGAAGGCGCTGGATATCAGGCTGTCGGCGGAGGATGTGGCGTGGCTGGATAGCGGGCCGGAAAGGCGGCGGGCTTAGCAGCTAATCTCCCCCCTTGAGGGGGAGATGTCGCCGAAGGCGACAGAGGGGGTCGCCTCGCATGGAGCGCTAACCTCCTTCTGCAGCGGCAGGTAGGCCGAGCCCAGTCGAACCGACCCCCTCTGGCCTGCCGGCCATCTCCCCCGCAAGGGGGGAGATTAGCGGCTCATGCGTTCCACCTACCGATCGATCCGTGTCGACAAAATAATCGACGACGACGTCCGCTCGACCCCGTCCATCGCCCCGATCTCGTCCAGCAACGCATCCAGATCCCTGATCGACGGCGCGTCGACGATGACGATCATGTCGAAATTGCCGCTCACCGAGTGCAGCGTCCGTACCGGCGGCAGCGCCTGCAGCGCCCGCACCACCTTGTCGGCGAGCTTGGGCGTGACGGTGAGCAGCACATGTGCCCGCACCAGCCCCTGCTCGTAGTCCGGCGCCATCCGCACGCCATAGCCGGTGATGATGCCGCGCTGTTCCAGCCGCTCGATCCGGCTCTGCACTGTCGTGCGCGAAACGCCGAGCTGGCGCGCCAGCTCAGTGGTCGACGCGCGGGCATTGGCGCGCAGCAGGGAAAGCAGTTTTTGTTCGGCGTCACTGAGCATTTCGACGAACCTCGTCGGCGTATCGTTCAATTGCAGGGTTCATTTCGAACGATCCCACGCTTCCTTTCGACAGGCAAGCTGCGATTCTTGAAGGCATCGCGTCCAGCGCGCGGCGGTCTGGGCCAAAGAGTTTTCACGAGGGGCAAGGTCATGAAGAAAATCATCGTCGTCGGCGCCGGCAAGATCGGCTCCACCATTGCAGGCATGCTCGCCGACAGCGGCGACTACCACGTCACCGTTGTCGACCGCGCGGCGGCGCAGCTTGCCGCGGCCGAACTTCCCGCCGGCGTCGAGGGGCTGGAGCTCGATATCGCAGCGCCGGGCGCACTCGAGGCCGCCCTTGCCGGCGCCTTCGCCGTGCTGAGCGCCGCCCCCTTCCATTTGACCACTCGCATCGCCGAGGCCGCGGCCGCCACCGGCGTACACTATCTCGATTTGACCGAGGACGTCGTCTCCACCCGCCGCGTCAAGGAGCTGGCCAAGTCGGGCAACAGCGCCTTCATTCCGCAATGCGGCCTTGCGCCGGGCTTCATCTCGATCGTCGCCAACGATCTCGCCAGCCGCTTCGACACGCTGGAAAGCGTTCGCATGCGCGTCGGCGCGCTGCCGCAATACCCGTCCAATGCGCTGAACTACAATCTGACCTGGAGCACCGACGGCGTCATCAACGAATATTGCGAACCCTGCGAGGCGATCGTCGAGGGCGAGCTGATCGAGGTGCCGCCGCTGGAGGAGCGCGAAGAGTTCTCGCTCGACGGCGTCACCTATGAGGCCTTCAACACCTCTGGCGGTCTCGGCACGCTGGCCGAGACGCTGAAGGGCAAGGTGCGCACGCTGAACTACCGCACCATCCGCTATCCCGGCCACGCGGCGATCATGAAGGCGCTGCTCAACGATCTCGGCCTGCGCCACCGCCGCGACGTGCTGAAGGATATCTTCGAGAGCGCCCTGCCGGCAACGCTGCAGGATGTGGTCATCGTCTTCGTCACCGTCTCGGGCCGCCGCAATGGCCGCCTGCTGCAGGAAACCTACGCCAACAAGATCTATTCGCAGCGCATCGGCAACCAGGTGCGCAGCGCAATCCAGATCACCACCGCCTCCGGCATCTGCGCCGTGCTCGACATGCTGGCCGACGGCACCTTGCCGGCGACCGGCTTCGTCAAGCAGGAAAACATCGCGCTGGATGCGTTTCTCGCCAATCGTTTTGGGCGCGCTTATGCGCAGCACGAGATGGTAAGCCGGCTGGCAAGCTGAGCTACTTCACCCTCCCCCTTGTGGGGAGGGTCGGCGCGCAATCGGAGCGAAGCGGAGATGGCGAGACGGGGTGGGGGTGAGCGCCGACGGTTGGCGAGGACCCCCACCCCGCTCCGCTCCGCGATCGACCCTCCCCACAAGGGGGAGGGTGAAGCGCCCGCTACTTCCGCAGAGCCATCGGTCGTCCGAGCAGAAACCGGATGAAGTTGCCTGCGGTCCGCGGCGCCATGCGGGGCTGCGTCGCCTGTCGTGGCGCGCTTTGCCTTCGCGCTGGCACCTTGGGTTCGACACCCGGTCGGCCCACCGTGAAGGAGGGCCCCGAGACCGGCTTCCCCCTCAACACGTTGGCGGCGTTGTTGTCATGGATGACGATGCACCATTGCGCGCCCTTCGATGCCGCCACGACGGTGTTGAAGCGCGTCGCCATTTTTGCGTGGTGCTCGCTGTAGACGCCGCTCATCGCCGGCGATCTCCTTTCGACCAGCGTGCCGAACGCCGACGTGACATAGTCGTGGTGCGTGTAGCGTCCGCTTGCCGTGTCGAAATTCTGGCCGTCCGGAAAGGCAATGTAGAGCGGCTGCAGGTCCACCACACGCTTTTCGATCTCCCGGCGCGCGTAGTGCTCGACGCGCTCCATGAAGGTCGGCGCCAGCGCGTCGTCGCTGTCGAGCCGCGTGAGCGAAACATAGTCGGCATCGGTATCGGCCTGGACGAAGGCATTGAAGCGATCATTGTAATCCTCGCCCGCCTCGACAAGGATCGGCCTGACGTCGACACCGGCCACGCAGCTGCACACGGTGCGAATATAGTTCTCGTGCGTATCGGCATCGAACGCCAGAAGGACGGTAAAATCCTTCAGCGACTGGCCTTCGAGCGACGACGCGCAATAGGTGTCGAACAACGCCAGGCGCTCGACCAGCCAGACCGGGTCGAGATTGGCGCGGCCCTTTCCGTCCCACTGGCTTGGCTTGAAGCCAGCGGCGATGTTGTAGCGTATGGCGATGTATTTCTTCAGGCCGGTGTCCATGGACCGACACTTAGTACATTCCGCTGATCTGCGACAACCAACGGCTGAGCGGCCACCCTCCCCCTTGTGGGGAGGGTCGGCGCGCAATCGGAGCGAAGCGGAGATGGCGAGACGGGGTGGGGGTGAGCGCTGACGGTCGGCGAGGACCCCCACCCCGCTCCGCTACGCGGATCGACCCTCCCCACAAGGGGGAGGGTAAGCGCACTTCAAATATGCAGCGCGTGGCCCAGCGCCTTCAGCGCCGCTTCCTGGAAGCCTTCGCCTTGCGTCGGATGCGCATGGATGGTCCCGGCGATATCCTCCAGCCGCGCGCCCATTTCCAGCGCCAGGCCGAACGCCGCCGCCAGTTCCGACACGCCTTGCCCGACCGCCTGGATGCCCAGCACCAGATGGTTGTCCGCGCGGGCGACAACACGAACAAACCCGTCCTCGCCGAGTTTCGTCATCGCCCGGCCGTTGGCGGCGAAGGGGAACTGGCCGATCTTGATTTCGCCTGAAGCCTTCGCCTCCTCCGGCGTTAGCCCTGCCGTCACCAGCTCCGGATCGGTGAAGCAGACGGCCGGGATCGAGCGCTTGTCCCAGCTGCGCTTGTGGCCGGCGACGATCTCGGCCACCATTTCGCCTTGCGCCATCGCCCGGTGCGCCAGCATCGGCTCGCCGGTGACGTCGCCAATGGCATAGATGCCGCGCATCGAGGTGCGGCACTGGTCGTCGATCTTGATGAACTTGCCGGCCATGTCGAGATCGATCTGATCGAGGCCCCAGCCCTCCGTCACCGGCTTGCGGCCGACGGTGACCAGGATCTTGTCTGCCGCGATTTTGGTGCTCTTGCCGTCCGCGGTCTCGACCAGCAGCGCGTCGCCCTTGACCCCCTTGGCCTTGGCGCCAAGCATCACCTCGACGCCGAGCTGGGCCAGCCGTTTCACCACCGGCCGGGTCAGTTCCGCATCATACTGCGCCAGCACGCGCGGCAGCGCCTCGACCACGGTCACCGCGGCGCCCATTTTGGCGAACGCCATGCCGAGTTCCAGCCCGATATAGCCGCCGCCGACCACGGCGAGCTTTTTCGGCACCTCGCCGAGAGCCAGCGCTTCTGTGGATGAAATCACCGGGCCGCCGAACGGCAGGAACGGCAGTTCCACCGTCGCCGAGCCGGTGGCGATCACAACCGTTTCGGCGCGGATGATCTGGGTGCCGGTCTCGGTCTCGACCGCGACGGTCTTGCCGTCGCGGAACGTCGCCCAGCCATAGACGGTCTTGACCTTGGCCTTCTTCAGTAGCCCGGCAACGCCCCCGGTCAGCCGGCTAACAATGCCGTCCTTCCACGCAACCGTCTTGCCGAGATCGAGCACCGGAGCCGCCACAGAAATGCCGAGCGGACTGCTGCCGCCGGCCATATGCGCGACCTTCTCGAACTCTTCCGCCGCATGGATCATCGCCTTGGACGGGATGCAGCCGACATTGAGACAGGTGCCGCCCGGTTTGCCGGCTTCGACGATCACCGTATCGATGCCGAGCTGGCCGGCACGGATAGCGCAGACGTAGCCGCCGGGCCCGGCGCCGATGACCAGCAGCTTGCAGGAGATTTCTTTCATGGCGTGACCCTTTGATGCGAGGGAATGTTCCGTCGCGATCCTTCGCGCCCCCCTCTGTCCTGCCGGACATCTCCCCCACGAGGGGGGAGATCAGCAGCTTCTTCGCTTCGCTCATTCCTGCAACGATGGAGATTGGCGAAACCCTGCGTGACGTCCAATCTCCCCCCTTGTGGGGGAGATGCCTGGCAAGGCAGAGGGGGGCGCTGTCCCGCCGTCATCTCGGTCGTTCCGCCCCTCAATCCACAAATATCAGCGCTGGCGTCTCAATCAGCGCCTTGATGCGCTGCACAAACACCGCCGCGTCCCAGCCGTCGACCACCCGGTGGTCGAAGCTCGACGACAGGTTCATCATCTTGCGCGGGATGAACTGGGTGCCGTCCCAGACCGGCCGCACCATCATCTTGTTGACGCCGACGATCGCCACCTCAGGATGATTGATGACCGGCGTCGTCGCCACGCCGCCCATGGCGCCGAGCGAGGTGATGGTGATGGTCGATCCCGACAGCTCGTCGCGGCTGGCCGTGCCGGACTTCGCCGCTTCGGCCAGGCGGTTGAGCTCGGCCGCGCAATCCCAGAGGTCGCGCGCCTCGGCGTGCTTGACCACCGGCACCACCAGGCCCGACGGCGTCTGCGCGGCAATGCCGATATGGACGCCGCCATGCTGATGGATGATGCCGGCCTCGTCGTCGAACAGCGCGTTGATGTTGGGCTGGTCGGCAATCGCCTTGACCATCGCCCGCATCAGGAACGGCAGCAGCGTCAGCTTCGGCCTCTCCACACCCTTGCGCTTTTCCTTGTTGAGCGCCGCGCGCAACTCCTCAAGTGCTGTGACGTCGATCTCCTCGACATAGGTGATGTGCGGGATGCGTGACTTCGCCAGCGACATTTTTTCGGCGATCTTGCGCCGCAGTCCGATGACCTTGATATCCTCGACGCTGTCATTGCGCGCCAGACCCGACGCCTTCGCTACCTGCGGTCCGCGTGCCAGGAATGCCTCGATATCTTCGTGGCTGATGCGGCCGGCAGGGCCGGTACCCGACACCTGGCGCAGATCGATCCCCGCCTCCTTCGCCCTGAGCCGGATGGCGGGCGACGCCAGGGGCTTTTCGCCCTCCGGGCGCGGCGCGCCGGAGGGTGCCGCACCTTTAGATGTCGGGGCAGTACCCCCGCCCCTGGCCCCTCCCCACAAGGGGGAGGGGGATTCAGTCTCAGCTGCCCGTGCGCTTTTGGCTGCTGGTGCAGGTGGTGGCGACTTGGCGTCGGATTTCGTGGCCGAAACGCCTCCCTCTTGTGGGGGTCCGGAGGACGGGCGAGACCCGTGGCTCGCCTCGGCAGGGGTGGGGGTGCTCTTGGCGCTGGCCTCGCCCGGCAGCGCATCCTTCACATTGCCTTCACCCGCCACCTTCAGCCGCACGATCGGCGAGCCGATCGCCACCGTGTCGCCGATCTCGGCGCCCAGCCACAGGATCTCGCCATCGACCGGCGAAGGTATTTCCACCGTCGCCTTGTCGGTCATCACGGCGGCGAGCAAAGCGTCCTCGCGCACGAGGTCGCCGACCTTGACGTGCCACTCCACAAGTTCGGCCTCGGCGACGCCTTCACCGACATCCGGCAGCTTGATGATGTGTTCGCCCATCCCTAGGCTCCCATGGTTTCGAGAAGCGCGCGGCCGACACGGGCCGGCCCCGGGAAATAATCCCATTCCTGCGCATGCGGGTAGGGCGTGTCCCAACCGGTGACGCGCGCCACCGGCGCTTCCAGATGGTAGAAACAATTTTCCTGCACCAGCGCCGACAGCTCGGCGCCGAAGCCGGAGGTCAGTGTCGCCTCGTGCACGACGACGCAGCGTCCGGTCTTCTTCACCGAAGCGACTATCGCGTCGAGATCGAGCGGCAGCAGGGTCCGCAAATCGATGATCTCGGCATCGATGCCGGTTTCTTCCACCGCCGCCTGCGCGACATAGACCATGGTGCCGTAGGCGAGCACGGTGACGGCCGAGCCCGCCCGGCGGATCGCCGCCTTGCCGAGCGGCACCGTGTAATGGCCGTCGGCGACCTCGCCCAGTTCATGCTTCGACCATGGCGTCACCGGCCGGTCGTGATGGCCATCGAACGGTCCGTTATAGAGCCGCTTCGGCTCCAGAAAAATCACCGGATCGGGATCCTCGATCGCCGCGATCAGCAGCCCCTTGGCATCATGAGGATTGGACGGCACCACCGTCTTCAGCCCCGACACATGGGTGAACAGCGCTTCCGGGCTCTGGCTGTGCGTCTGGCCGCCAAAGATGCCGCCGCCGGTCGGCATGCGGACCACGATCGGACAGGTGAAATCGCCGTTCGAGCGGTAGCGCAGGCGTGCTGCTTCCTGCGTCAGCTGGTCGTAAGCCGGGTACATGTAGTCGGCAAACTGAATTTCCACGCATGGCTTCAGCCCATAGGCGGCCATGCCGATGGCGGAGCCGACAATGCCGGATTCGTTGATCGGCGCATCGAAGCAGCGGGTCTTGCCGTACTTCGCTTGCAGGCCTGCCGTGCAGCGGAAGACACCCCCGAAGAAGCCGACATCCTCGCCATAGACGATGACGCGTTCGTCGCGCGCCATCGACACGTCCATGGCGTCGCGGATCGCCTCGATCATGGTCCGTCTCGGCATGGTCAGACTCCCGCCTGCTGGCGCTGGCGCCTGAGATGCGGCGGCATCTCGGCAAACACGCCCTCGAACATCTCGCGCGTCGACGGCTTGCCGCCCGCATGCAGCGTGCCGTGGCCTTCAGCTTCCTTCTGCGCCGCGATCACCGTCTCGAGGATTTCCGCTTCGGCCTGGGCGTGACGCTCGTCCGACCAGACGCCGCGTTGGATCAGATGGTTCTTCAGCCGCATCACCGGATCGCCGAGCGGCCAGGCGTCGGATTCCGTCTTCGGCCGATAGGCCGACGGATCGTCCGAGCTCGAATGCGCGCCGGCACGGTAGGTGACATATTCGATCAGCGTCGGCCCGAGATTCTGCCGCGCCCGCTCCGCCGCCCATTTGGCCACGGCATGCACGGCGAGATAATCATTGCCGTCGACGCGCAGCGCCGGAATGCCGAAGCCGAGGCCGCGCGCGGCAAAGGTGCCGGAGCCGCCACGCGCAATGCCTTGAAACGTCGAGATCGCCCACTGGTTGTTGACGACGTTGAGGATGACCGGCGCCTTGTACGTCGAGGCGAACACCAGTGCGGAATGGAAATCGGATTCGGCCGTCGAGCCGTCGCCGATCCACGCCGCCGCGATTTTCGAATCGTTGCTGATAGCGGAAGCCATCGCCCAGCCGACCGCCTGGATGTATTGCGTCGCCAGATTGCCGGAGATCGAGAAGAAGCCATGCTCCTTCGACGAATACATGATCGGCAGCTGCCGCCCTTTGAGCGGATCGGCCTCGTTGGAATAGATCTGGTTCATCATCGTGACCATCGGATAGCCGTCGGCGATGAGCAGGCCGGCTTGCCGATAGGTCGGGAAATTCATGTCGCCTGGCGCCAGCGCCTTGCGGAAAGCGCAGCTCACCGCCTCTTCGCCCAGATGCTGCATGTAGAACGAGGTCTTGCCCTGGCGCTGCGCCATCTGCATGCGCGCATCGAAGCTGCGCAGCGTCATCATGTGGCGCAACCCCTCGAGCAGCTCCTCGTCGGTGAGCAGCCCGGCCCACGGCCCGACCGCCTCACCGGTGCGGTTGAGCACACGGATGATCGAAAACGCCATGTCGCGGATGGTGCGCGGATCGACATCGATGTCCGGTCGCGGCACCGAGCCGGCCTTGGGGATCGGCACGTTGGAGAAGTCGGGCGTTCCGCCCGGCCGCACTTCCGGCTCCGGCACATGAAACCGCAACATCCCAGCATCGGTCATGACCATGGTCCTCCCATTTGCTGCGGTGATATTTGCACATCCGCGCGCCCGGCACAGCGCCAATTCATGGGGCGCCGCAACCCATCCGGCGTCACGGCCGGCAGGCGACCGCAAGATGCAGATATGTCGGCGAAATTTCTTGTCGATGTTGGGGAGCGGCGCGCAATTAGGCGCAAAGTTTTGCAGGATTTCCAGCAGATAGTCACTTCACGGCCTCCGGGAGAGATGAACGCATCAAGGTCGGCGAACTGGCGCTTTCCTCTCCCCGTGTTCGGGGGAGAGGTGTCGAGCGAAGCTCGACGGAGTGGGGGTCGACCCTTGGGCGCTAGGCAATGCTTGAGATAGCCCTTCCTTTGTCCGTTCGCGGCGATTGCCACGTGGCTCCCCCACTCCGTCTCGGCTTCGCCGAGCCACCTCTCCCCCCTCCGGAGGGAGAGGAAGGGAGACGTGTCCGAACCGGATAGATAGGTAACAGAATGGACCGATAGCATGGGTGACAGTTTTCTTGTCCGCCGGAGGACCGGCGATGGTTTGGCGAGAGACTGGCATCATGGACGAGCGGCTACGGTTTGTTGTGGAGTGTCTTTCTGGGGATGAGACGATGGTTGCGCTTTGTGCGGCCTACGGGATCTCACGCAAGAACGGCTACAAATGGCTAGGACGCTATCGGACGTTTGGGCCTGAGGGTTTGCACGACCTGCCGCGAGCCCCGCTCAATCATGGCCGGGCGACAGCTCAGGATCTGGTTGAGCGGATTGTGGCGGCCAAGGAGCTGCATCCGCTTTGGGGTCCAAAGAAGATCGTCGCACGGCTCCCGAGTTCATGTGGCCTTCAGCCTCGACGGTCGGCGCGATCCTTGCGCGGCATGGGCTTGTCCGCGCCCGCAAGCGACCCCGCCTGCGGGCCTGCGGCAATGGACCCTGGCCACAGCCGCAAGAACCGAACGCGGTGTGGACTGGCGATCACAAGGGCTGGTTCCGGACCCGCGACGGCTGGCGTTGCGAACCCTTGACGGTGATGGATGCGTCGAGCCGCTATCTTCTGGCGCTCGAAGCGACGGGGTCGACGGCCGATAGCGAAGCCTGGCCGGTGTTCGAACGGCTGTTTGAAGAGCATGGCCTGCCGGATCGCTTCAGAAGCGACAATGGCCCGCCCTTCGCATCGGCCGGCGTCACCGGGCTGACGCCGCTTGTCGTGCGCTTCATCAAGCTCGGCAT
>NZ_JAMYSN010000016.1:0-138693 GCF_040321955.1 Mesorhizobium sp. M0217
CGTGCCGATCGCCATGGAAGAGAAGCTGCGCTTCGCCATCCGTGAAGGCGGCCGCACCGTCGGTGCCGGCATCGTCGTCACCATCAAAGAGTAATTTAGACTTAAACCGATCTGTCGCGGGCGCAGGATTTGCCCGCGCCGCGCCAGAACAAGGAAGTGACGCATGAACGGACAGAATATCCGCATCCGCCTGAAGGCGTTTGATCACCGCGTGCTCGACGCCTCGACGAAAGAAATCGTGTCGACGGCCAAGCGCACCGGAGCAAACGTCCGCGGCCCCATTCCGCTGCCGACGCGGATCGAAAAGTTCACGGTCAACCGGTCGCCTCACGTCGACAAGAAGAGCCGCGAGCAGTTCGAGATGCGCACGCACAAGCGTCTGCTCGACATCGTCGATCCGACCCCGCAGACGGTCGATGCTTTGATGAAGCTCGATCTGGCCGCCGGTGTCGACGTCGAGATCAAGCTCTAAGGGAATGAGAGCGCGGTAAGGGGCGGTGCCCCTGGCCCGGAACTCTAAAGGAATTGAACCGATGCGTTCAGGTGTGATTGCAAAGAAGGTGGGAATGACCCGCATCTATAATGATGCCGGGGAACATGTTCCCGTCACCGTTCTCCAGATGGAGAACTGCCAGGTCGTGGCTCAGCGCACGCAGGAGAAGAACGGCTATACCGCCGTCCAGCTCGGCGTTGGCCTTGCCAAGGTGAAGAACACGTCGAAGGCGATGCGCGGCCATTTCGCGACCGCTTCCGTCGAGCCGAAGGCGAAGGTCGCCGAGTTCCGCGTCTCCGCCGACAACATGATCGATGTCGGCGCCGAGATCACCGTCGAGCACTTCGTCGCCGGCCAGAAGGTCGATGTGACGGGCACGACGATCGGCAAGGGTTTCCAGGGCGTCATCAAGCGCCACCACATGGGTGGTGGCCGCGCGACGCACGGTAACTCGGTTTCGCACCGTACGCACGGTTCGACCGGCCAGCGTCAGGATCCGGGCAAAGTGTTCAAGGGCAAGCATATGGCTGGCCACATGGGCGACACCCGCGTCACCACACAGAATGTCGAGATCGTTTCGACCGACGCCGATCGCGGCCTGATCCTGATCCGCGGTGCGGTTCCCGGATCGAAGGGCGCCTGGATCCTGGTCCGCGATGCGGCCAAGGTGGCACTGCCGGCCAATGCGCCGAAGCCTGCCGCGATCCGCGCCGTTGCCGCCGAGAGTGGCGCCAAGAACGAGGCTCCGGCCGCAGAGGGAGCAGAATAATGGATCTCAAGATCACAACGCTTGGCGGCAAGGACGCCGGCAAGGTGAAACTCTCCGAGGAGATTTTCGGCCTTGATCCGCGCGAGGACATCCTGCAGCGCGTCGTGCGCTGGCAGCTGGCCAAACGGCAGCAGGGCACGCACAAGGCCAAGGGCCGCGCCGAAATCGCGCGCACCGGCGCCAAGATGTACAAGCAGAAGGGTACGGGCCGCGCCCGTCACCATTCGGCACGCGCTCCGCAGTTCCGCGGCGGCGGCAAGGCCCACGGCCCGGTCGTTCGCAGCCACGAGCACGATCTGCCGAAGAAGGTGCGCGCTCTGGGCTTGCGGCATGCTCTCTCGGCCAAGGCCAAGAGCGCGTCGATCATCATCATCGACGAGCTGAAGCTGACCGAGGCCAAGACGAAGGCGCTGATCGCGAATTTCGCGACGCTGGGCCTGACCAATGCCTTGGTGATTGGCGGTGCCGAGCTTGACCAGAACTTCAAGCTGGCGGCGACCAACATCCCGAACATCGACGTGCTGCCCATCCAGGGCATCAACGTCTACGACATTCTGCGCCGCGGCACGCTGGTCCTTTCGAAGGCCGCCGTCGAGGCTCTCGAGGAGCGCTTTAAATGACCGACCTCCGTCATTACGACGTGATCGTCTCGCCGGCGATCACCGAAAAGTCGACCATGGCTTCCGAGAACAACCAGGTTGTTTTCAACGTCGCCAAGAAGGCGTCGAAGCCGGAAATCAAGGCCGCTGTCGAAGCGCTGTTTGGCGTCAAGGTTACGGCCGTGAACACGCTTGTCCGCAAGGGCAAGATCAAGCGCTTCCGCGGCACGATCGGCCGCCAGAGCGACGTCAAGAAGGCGATCGTGACGCTGGCCGACGGCCAGTCGATCGACGTCGCGACGGGTCTCTGAGCTAGGCCGCGAGGACAGGACAATGGCACTTAAAAAATTCAACCCGGTAACGCCGAGCACCCGCCAGTTGGTCATCGTCGACCGCTCGGGCCTCTACAAGGGCAAGCCCGTCAAGGGCCTGACCGAAGGCCTGACGAAGTCGGGCGGCCGCAACAATCACGGCCGCATCACGGCCCGCTTCATCGGCGGCGGTCACAAGCGTTCGTACCGCATCATCGACTTCAAGCGCCGCAAGTTCGACGTCGTCGGCACGGTCGAGCGCATTGAATACGATCCGAACCGCACCGCCTTCATCGCGCTGATCAAGTATGACGATGGCGAGCTGTCCTACATCATCGCTCCGCAGCGCCTTGCCGCCGGCGACAAGATCGTGGCCGGTGAATCGGTCGACGTGAAGCCGGGCAATGCGATGCCGCTGGCCTCGATGCCGGTCGGCACGATCGTCCACAACATCGAGCTGAAGCCGGGCAAGGGCGCCCAGGTTGCCCGCTCGGCAGGTGGCTACGGCCAGCTGGTCGGTCGCGATCAGGGCATGGCGATCCTGCGCCTCAACTCGGGCGAGCAGCGTGTCGTTCACGGCTCCTGCATGGCCACCGTCGGCGCCGTGTCGAACCCCGACCACGGCAACATCAACGACGGCAAGGCCGGCCGCACGGTCTGGCGCGGCAAGCGCCCGCACAATCGCGGCGTGACCATGAACCCGGTCGACCATCCGCATGGCGGTGGTGAAGGCCGCACCTCCGGTGGCCGTCATCCGGTCAGCCCGTGGGGCAAGCCGACCAAGGGCAAGAAGACGCGGTCCAACAAGGCGACCGACAAGTTCATCCTGCGCTCGCGCCATCAGCGCAAGAGCTAAGAAGAGGTAACGCCAAGTGACTCGTTCTATTTGGAAAGGCCCCTTCATCGACGGCTACCTTCTCAAGAAGGTGGACAAGGTTCGTGAAGGTGGTCGCAATGAGGTGATCAAGATGTGGAGCCGTCGCTCCACCATCCTGCCGCAGTTCGTCGGCTTCACCTTCGGTGTCTATAACGGCCAGAAGCATGTTCCCGTCTCGGTGAACGAGGACATGGTCGGTCACAAGTTCGGTGAATTCGCTCCGACCCGGACCTATTACGGTCACGGCGCGGATAAGAAGGCGAAGAGGAAATAATCATGGGCAAGGCCAAAGCTCCGCGCAGGCTTGCTGACAACGAAGCGCGCGCCGTTCTGCGCACGATCCGTATCAGCCCGCAGAAGCTGAACCTGGTTGCCGCGCTGATCCGCGGCAAGAAGGTCGCGACAGCGCTTTCCGACCTCGAATTCTCGGCCAAGCGGATTTCCGGCACGGTCAAGAAGACGCTGGAATCGGCGATCGCCAACGCGGAAAACAACCACGACCTCGACGTCGATGCGCTGATCGTGGCGGAAGCCTATGTCGGCAAGTCGATCGTCATGAAGCGGTTCCATGCTCGTGGCCGCGGTCGCGCCAGCCGTATCGAGAAGCCGTTCTCGCACCTCACGATCGTCGTTCGTGAAGTCGAAGAAAAAGGGGAGGCCGCATAATGGGTCAGAAAGTCAATCCGATCGGTCTGCGCCTCGGCATCAACCGCACCTGGGATTCGCGCTGGTTCGCGAACACCGGCGAGTACGGCAAGCTGCTGCATGAGGACATCAAGATCCGCAAGTATCTTGAGAAGGAACTCAAGCAGGCTGCGATCTCCAAGGTCGTGATCGAGCGTCCGCACAAGAAGTGCCGCGTCACCATCCATGCGGCGCGTCCGGGTCTGATCATCGGCAAGAAGGGCGCCGACATCGAGAAGCTTCGCAAGAAGCTGATGGAGATGACGAAGTCCGAGACGCACTTGAACATCGTTGAAGTGCGCAAGCCGGAAATCGACGCGACCCTGGTCGCCCAGTCGATCGCCCAGCAGCTCGAGCGTCGTATCGCGTTCCGCCGCGCCATGAAGCGCGCCGTTCAGTCGGCCATGCGCCTGGGCGCCGAAGGCATCCGCATCAACTGCGCCGGCCGTCTCGGCGGCGCCGAGATTGCACGCATGGAATGGTACCGCGAAGGCCGCGTGCCGCTGCATACGCTGCGCGCCGATGTCGACTATGGCACGGCCGAAGCGCATACGGCTTACGGCATCTGCGGCGTCAAGGTCTGGGTGTTCAAGGGCGAAATCCTCGAGCACGATCCGATGGCTTCGGAGCGTCGCGCGACCGAGGGTGATGCTGCGCATGGCGGTGGTGGTGATCGCGAACGCGGTCGTCGTCGCGAAAACGCCTGATTATTTAGGAATTTGGAGTTAGAACGATGCTGCAGCCAAAGCGCACAAAGTTCCGCAAGCAGTTCAAGGGCCGTATCCATGGTACCGCAAAGGGCGGCACCAACCTGGATTTCGGTGGTTTCGGGCTGAAGGCGCTGGAGCCGAACCGCGTCACCGCGCGTGAGATCGAGGCGGCCCGCCGCGCGATCACTCGTGAGATGAAGCGTGCCGGCCGCGTGTGGATCCGTATTTTCCCTGATGTGCCGGTGACGTCGAAGCCGACCGAAGTGCGCATGGGCAAGGGCAAGGGCGCTGTCGATTACTGGGCGGCGCGCGTCAAGCCGGGCCGCATCATGTTCGAGATCGACGGCGTCAACGAAGAAACCGCCCGTGAGGCGCTGCGTCTCGGCGCGGCCAAGCTCTCGGTCAGGACGCGCTTCGTACAGCGCATCGCAGAATAAGGACGGGCTGATCATGAAAGCCGAAGACATCCGGACGAAGACCCAGGACCAGCTGACCGACGATCTGGCCAGCCTGAAGAAGGAGCAGTTCAACCTGCGCTTCCAGAAGGCCACCGGCCAGCTCGAGAAGACCGCGCGCGTGCGGCAGGTTCGCAAGGACATTGCGCGTATCAAGACCATCGCTGCGGAAAAGTCCGCGGCCAAGAAGGCTTAAGGACGAAAATCATGCCAAAGCGCATTCTGCAGGGCACTGTCGTCAGCGACAAGAACGAGAAGACGGTAGTCGTCAAGGTCGAACGGCGCTTCACGCATCCCGTGATGAAGAAGACCGTGCGCATGACCAAGAAGTACAAGGCGCACGACGAGAACAACGCCCACAAGGTCGGCGATCAGGTGTTCATCCAGGAATCGAAGCCGATTTCCAAGGACAAGCGCTGGATCGTCGTGTCTTCGGACCAGGCGTAACAAACCGAATTTTGGACAGACCGGGGAGGGGCTTTGAGCCCGTCCCGTTAGAAGAGAAGAAGGCGGCCAGTCATGATTCAGATGCAAACAAACCTCGACGTCGCGGATAATTCCGGCGCCCGTCGTGTCATGTGCATCAAGGTGCTGGGCGGCTCGAAGCGGAAATACGCTTCCGTAGGCGACATCATCGTGGTGTCGATCAAGGAAGCCATTCCGCGCGGCCGCGTTAAGAAGGGCGATGTGATGAAGGCGGTCGTGGTTCGCACGGCCAAGGACATCCGCCGCCCGGACGGCAGCGTGATCCGTTTCGACAAGAACGCGGCCGTTCTCGTCGACAACAAGAAAGAGCCGATCGGCACGCGTATCTTCGGACCGGTTCCGCGCGAACTCCGCGCCAAGAACCACATGAAGATCATCTCGCTCGCGCCTGAAGTGCTGTAAGGAGCCGGACCAATGCAAAAGATTAGAAAAGGCGACAAGGTCGTCGTGCTGGCCGGCAAGGACAAGGGCCGTTCGGGCGAAGTCCTCTCGGTTCAGCCGAAGGAAGACACCGCGCTGGTGCGCGGCGTCAACATGATCCGTCGTCACCAGAAGCAGTCCCAGTCCCAAGAGGGCGGGATCATCACCAAGGAAGCGCCGATCCAGCTGTCGAACATCGCGCTCGCCGACCCCAAGGATGGCAAGCCGACCCGCGTCGGCTTCATCTTCCAGAAGGACGGCAAGAAGGTGCGCGTCGCCAAGCGCTCGGGAGAAGTCATCAATGGCTAAGGCTCAAACCACGAAGCCCAAGGCTGAAAGCAAACAGTCCAAGGCCCAGAACACGCCGCGCCTCAAGCAGGTCTACAACGAGACCATCCGCAAGGCGCTGCAGGAGCAGTTCGGCTACGAGAACGAGATGCAGGTTCCGCGCATCGACAAGATCGTGCTGAACATGGGCGTCGGCGAAGCGACCGCGGATTCGAAGAAGCCTTCGATCGCGGCCGAAGACCTGGCGATGATCGCCGGCCAGAAGGCCGTCGTCACCCGCGCCCGTAATTCGATCGCCGGCTTCAAGGTCCGCGAGAAGATGCCGATCGGCGCCAAGGTCACGCTGCGCAAGGAACGCATGTACGAGTTCCTCGACCGTCTCGTGAACATCGCACTGCCGCGCGTCCGCGACTTTCGCGGACTGAATCCGAAGAGCTTCGATGGCCGTGGCAACTACGCCATGGGCATCAAGGAACACATCGTGTTCCCGGAGATCAACTACGACAAGGTTGATCAGATCTGGGGCATGGACGTCATCGTTTGTACGACTGCGAAGACGGACGACGAAGCCAGGGCATTGCTCAAGGCCTTCAACTTCCCCTTCCGCCAGTAACGGCAGCGAGAAAAGGAAAAATCTGAAATGGCAAAGACCAGCTCAGTCGAGAAGAACAACAGGCGCCGCAAGCTTGCCGACCAGTACGGTCCCAAGCGCGCAGCGCTCAAGGCGATCATCATGGACCAGTCCAAGCCGATGGAAGAGCGTTTCCGCGCTCAGCTGAAGCTTGCTGCCCTGCCGCGCAACTCGGCCAAGATCCGCATCCGCAACCGCTGCGAAGTTACCGGCCGTCCGCGCGCCTATTATCGCAAGCTCAAAGTATCGCGCATCGCGCTTCGTGATCTCGGCAATAACGGCCAGATCCCGGGCCTGGTCAAGTCGAGCTGGTAAGGAGGACATAACATGTCATTGAGCGATCCTCTCGGCGATATGCTGACCCGCATCCGCAACGCGTATGGCCGTAAGAAGTCGAGCGTTTCGACGCCGGCGTCGCGCCTGCGTACCCGCGTCCTCGACGTGCTGAAGGCTGAAGGCTATATCCGCGACTACAGCCAGACCGACTTCGACAACGGCAAGTCCGAAATCGAAATCGAGCTGAAGTATTTCGACGGTGCTCCGGTCGTGCGCGAAATCGCCCGCGTCTCGAAGCCTGGCCGCCGCGTTTACGTTTCGGCCAAGTCGATCCCGCACGTCGCCAACGGCCTCGGCATCGCCATCCTTTCGACGCCGAAGGGCGTGATGGCCGATCACGAAGCACGCGAACAGAATGTCGGCGGCGAAATCCTCTGCCAGATTTTCTAATTCGGCAGACCTGAAACAAGAGAAGTGACGAGGACAACCAAATGTCTCGTATTGGAAAGAAACCCGTTTCGCTGCCGCAGGGCGTGACCGCGACCGTCAACGGCCAGACCGTGACGGCGAAGGGCCCCAAGGGCGAGCTGAAGTTCGTGGTGAACGACGAAGTGCTGGTCAAGATGGAAGGCAGCGAAATCGCTGTCCAGCCGCGCGACCAGACCAAGACCGCCCGCTCCAAGTGGGGCATGTCGCGCACGCAGATCGTCAACATCCTGCAGGGCGTCAAGGACGGTTTCGAAAAGAAGCTCGAGATCACCGGCGTCGGCTATCGCGCGGCACTTCAGGGCAAGAACCTGCAGCTGGCGCTTGGCTTCAGCCACGACGTCGTTTACGAGACGCCGGCCGGCATCACGATCACTGTGCCGAAGCCGACGGAAATCACCGTGACCGGCATCGACAAGCAGCAGGTCGGCCAGGTTGCCGCCGAGATTCGCGAGTATCGCGGTCCCGAGCCCTACAAGGGCAAGGGTGTCCGCTATGCCGGCGAGAAGATCGTCCGCAAGGAAGGCAAGAAGAAGTAGTAGGCCTGGTCCCGAAAAGTTGCAGACTTTTCGGAAAAGGCCAAGCCAAAGAAGTGCAACGCCGCGGGGAGCGGTCGCGGGAGGCGCTTTCGCCTACCGCACATGGCGGCCCCCGTTTTTTGAAGGCAAGGAAGATTATCATGGCTACCAAGGAATCCATCCAGCGCCGCGCGCAGCGCGTCCGCCGCCAGATCAAGAAGGTCGCCGGCGAGCGCCCGCGTCTCTCGGTTCACCGCACGTCGAAGAACATCTACGTGCAGGTCATCGACGACGCCAAGGGCCATACCATCGCGGCTGCATCGACACTCGAGAAGGACCTCAAGGGTTCGCTCAAGACCGGCGCCGACACCGAGGCAGCAGCCGCTGTTGGCAAGCTGATCGCCGAGCGTGCTTCGAAGGCCGGCGTCAAGGAAGTCGTCTTCGACCGCGGCGCCTATATCTATCACGGCCGCGTCAAGGCGCTGGCCGAGGCTGCCCGTGAAGGCGGTCTGAGCTTCTAATTGCCTGATCCCGAACCGAAGGTCAGCGCAGCAAAAAGTTGCAGACTTTTCGGACAAGATCATGCAAGGAAAAATAATTCGCCCCCGGTGACCCAAAGAGGCGCACCGGATCTTATCAGCAACCGTGCTTCCGGAAAAAAACAAGGAACAGGATATGGCACAGGAACGTAGGGATGGCGGCCGCGGCCGCGATCGTGAAGAACGCGATGACGGCATGGTGGACAAGCTCGTCCACATCAACCGTGTCGCCAAGGTCGTCAAGGGCGGCCGTCGCTTCGGTTTTGCAGCACTCGTCGTCGTCGGCGACCAGAAGGGCCGCGTCGGCTTCGGTCACGGCAAGGCGCGCGAAGTGCCGGAAGCGATCCGCAAGGCAACCGAGTCGGCCAAGCGCGACATGATTTTCGTGCCGCTGCGCTCGGGCCGCACGCTGCACCACGACGTCGAAGGACGCTGGGGTGCCGGACGCGTGCTGCTGCGCGCTGCCAAGCAGGGTACCGGCATCATCGCCGGCGGCCCGATGCGCGCTGTCTTCGAGACGCTCGGCATGCATGACGTGGTCGCCAAGTCGATGGGTTCGTCGAACCCCTACAACATGGTTCGCGCCACATTCGACGCGCTGAAGAGCCAGATGCATCCCAAGGATGTGGCTGCTGCGCGCGGCATCAAATATTCGACCCTTCAGGCCCGCCGCGGCACCGCCGTTGCGGCTGAAGAATAGTCGATCTGACCAGGGATTTTGACCATGGCCAAGAAAGCAACCAAGACCATCACCGTTGAGCAGATCGGTTCGCCGATCCGCCGCCCGAAGGAACAGCGCGCGACGCTGGTCGGCCTCGGCCTCAACAAGATGCACAAGCAGCGCACGCTGGAGGACACTCCCTCGGTGCGCGGCATGATCGCTGCCGTCCAGCATCTCGTCCGCGTCGTGGACGAGGGCTGAGCAAAAGCGCAGGAGAACCCAGATGAAACTCAACGATCTGCGTGACAAGGACGGCGCGACGCACTCCAAGAAGCGTCTCGGCCGTGGCATCGGCTCCGGCTCGGGCAAGACCGGCGGTCGCGGCGTCAAGGGCCAGAAGGCGCGCTCCGGCGTTGCCATCAACGGCTTCGAGGGCGGCCAGATGCCGCTCTATCGGCGCCTGCCGAAGCGTGGCTTCAATAACATCTTCGCCAAGAGCTTTGTCGTCGTGTCGCTGGCTCGTATCCAGACGGCGCTCGATGCCAAGAAGCTTGACGCCAAGGCGACCGTGACGGCCGAGGCGCTCGTTGCCGCCGGCGTCATCCGCCGCGTCAAGGACGGCGTGCGCATCCTCTCGGACGGCGAGCTCAAGGCAAAGCTTGCCTTCGACGTCGCGGGCGCCTCCAAGGCCGCGATCGAGAAGATCGAAAAGGCCGGCGGTTCGGTCAAGCTGCCGGAAGCGGCAGCGGAGTAACGGCAATTTGAAGCGCGGTCGGCAGGAACGGTATCCGTTTTTGTTCACGATTGCGCTTTGATCCAATCAATTAGGCGGCCGCGTCAACGCGGCCGCTTGCATGTTTAGAGCCCGGAGCTTATCTCGTGAGCTTCGGTGCCACGCGCCGCCTGAGCTGCGGGCATCGAGCGTGACATACAAATCAAAGAAGTAGCGCATGACGTTGTCCGAAAACCGCTTCACACTTTTCGGCATCATGCTCTAGCGGAGAATCAGGCATGGCTTCGGCTGCTGAACAACTAGCCTCGAATCTGAATTTTGCGGCTTTCGCCAAGGCGGAGGACCTGAAGAAGCGAATCTGGTTCACCGTCGGCGCGCTGCTCGTCTATCGCCTCGGCACCTATATCCCGCTGCCCGGCATCAATCCGGATGCATTCGCGCAGGCCTTCTCTTCGCAGGCCAAGGGCGTGCTCGGCATGTTCAACATGTTCGCCGGCGGCGCCGTGCAGCGCATGGCGATCTTCGCGCTCGGCATCATGCCTTACATCTCAGCCTCCATCATCATGCAGCTGATGACCTCGGTCATTCCGTCGCTGGAGGCGCTGAAAAAGGAAGGCGAGCAGGGCCGCAAGGTCATCAACCAGTACACGCGCTACGGCACGGTACTCCTGGCGCTGGTGCAGGCCTACGGCATTTCGGTGGGCCTGGAAGGCGGCAACGGCATCGTCAATGATCCCGGCATGTTCTTCCGCATCTCGACCGTCGTCACGCTGGTTGGCGGAACCATGTTCCTGATGTGGCTGGGCGAGCAGATCACCGCCCGCGGCATCGGCAACGGCATTTCGCTGATCATCTTTTCCGGCATCGTCGCCGGCCTGCCGCGCGCCATCTCCGGCACGCTGGAGCTCGGCCGCACCGGCGCCCTATCGACCGGGCTGATACTCGCGATCATCGTGCTGGCTATCATCGTCATCGCGCTGATCGTGTTCTTCGAGCGCGCGCAGCGCCGCCTGCTGATCCAGTATCCGAAGCGCCAGGTCGGCAACCGCATGTTCCAGGGCGATACCTCGCATCTGCCGCTGAAGCTCAACACGTCGGGCGTCATTCCGCCGATCTTCGCGTCGTCGCTGCTTTTGCTGCCGGCAACGGTCGCCGGCTTCTCGCAGACGACAAACCTGCCGGCCTGGGCAAGCACCGTGCTCGCCTCGCTCGGCCACGGCCAGCCGCTCTACATGCTGTTCTATGCGGCAATGATCGTGTTCTTCGCCTTCTTCTACACGGCCATCGTGTTCAATCCGAAGGACACCGCCGACCAGCTCAAGAAGCATTCCGGCTTCATTCCGGGCTACCGTCCGGGTGAGCGCACCGCCGATTACATCGACTATGTCCTGACGCGCATCACCGTCGTCGGCGCCATCTATCTGGTGCTGGTGTGCCTGCTGCCCGAGTTCCTGATTTCGGCGACTGGCGTACCATTCTACCTCGGTGGCACATCGCTTCTGATCGTGGTCAGTGTAACCCTCGATACGGTGGCGCAGATCCAGGGTCACCTGATCGCGCACCAGTATGAGGGCCTGATCAAGAAGTCGAAGCTGCGCGGGGGGAAGAAGGCCAGATGAGATTGATATTGCTTGGGCCGCCAGGAGCGGGCAAGGGGACGCAAGCACAAAGACTGGTAGAAAAATACGGCATACCGCAGCTGTCGACGGGTGACATGCTGCGGGCGGCCGTGCAGGCCGGCACCGAAGTCGGCAAGCGCGCCAAGGCGGTGATGGACGCCGGCGAGCTGGTTTCCGACGCCATCGTCAACGCCATCGTGGCCGAGCGCATCGATCAGCCCGATTGCATCAACGGTTTCATTCTCGACGGCTATCCGCGCACGCTGGTGCAGGCTGATGCGGTTGAATCGATGCTCGCCGAGCGCGGCATTGGCCTCGATGCCGTGATCGAGTTCGTCGTCGACGACAAAGCGCTGGTCGGCCGCATCGTCAAGCGCGCCGACGACGCCAAGGCCGCCGGACAGCCGGTGCGCAAGGACGACAATCCGGTGGTGTTCGAAGAGCGCCTGCGGGAATATTACAAGAAGACCGCGCCGCTGATCGGCTATTATTATGCCAAACGCTCGCTTAGGAGTGTCGACGGCATGGCCCCTGTCGAGACCGTGACGGCGGAGATTGAAGCGCTGCTCGCGGCGGTGACGCGGGAAACCGTTACGGCAAAGTAGAGATTGCGCTTGACTGGAACGGTTCGCTGGGTTATGGCGGCCCGTCTTCCTATCAGGCATGAGGCTTGCTTGTCCGCAAGGGCAAGGCGGCCGCATTGAAACTAGGGAACTCCCGCAAGGGCCGGCCTCCACCGGACGCGGGGTAATTTGAACAGCGCCGCGCATGCCTTGTTTTGAAGGCCGGCCGGTCCCACATGGAGAAGAGAAGAATATGGCTCGTATAGCCGGCGTCAACATTCCGACCAACAAGCGCGTCGTCATTGCGCTTCAGTACATTCACGGCATTGGCAAGAAGTTCGCCCAGGAGATCGTCGACAAGGTCGGCATCCCGGCCGAGCGCCGCGTCAACCAGCTGACGGACGCGGAAGTGCTGCAGATCCGCGAGACCATCGACCGCGACTACCAGGTCGAAGGCGACCTGCGCCGCGAAGTGTCGATGAACATCAAGCGTCTCATGGACCTCGGCTGCTACCGCGGTCTGCGTCACCGCCGTTCGCTGCCGGTTCGCGGCCAGCGCACGCACACCAATGCACGCACCCGCAAGGGCCCGGCCAAGTCGATTGCAGGCAAGAAGAAGTAAGTGAGCGAATAGCGAGTAGCCATTAGCGAGTAGGGGTTCCCTATTCGCTGGTCCCTGCTCACTACTCGCTTTCAAAGGTGGAGCCGCTGGCATTACGGCGGTGTAGAGATCAACTGAAAGGACTATCATGGCCAAGGAAGCCGCTCGTGTTCGCCGTCGCGAACGCAAGAACATCTCGTCGGGCGTTGCCCACGTCAATTCGACCTTCAACAACACGATGATCACCATCACCGACGCGCAGGGCAATTCCATTGCCTGGTCGTCGGCCGGTGCCCAGGGCTTCAAGGGTTCGCGCAAGTCGACCCCGTTCGCCGCCCAGATGGCTGCCGAAGACGTCGCCAAGAAGGCCCAGGAACACGGCATGCGCATGCTCGAAGTCGAGGTCTGCGGACCCGGCTCCGGTCGTGAATCGGCGCTTCGCGCCCTGCAGGCGGCCGGCTTCACCATCACCTCGATCCGTGATGTGACGCCGATCCCGCACAATGGCTGCCGCCCGCGCAAGAAGCGCCGCGTCTAAGACATTACCGAACGCCGCGTGAGCGCCTCAAGGCGCTCCTCCACGGCACTCCAGGTCGCCCGCCACGATTGGATGGTGGCGGGTCAACGGAAGGAAAGCATCATGATCCAGAAAAATTGGCAGGAACTGATCAAGCCGAACAAGATCGAGTTCTCGTCGAAGAAGAAGACGCTGACCACGCTGGTCGCCGAGCCGCTCGAACGCGGCTTTGGCCTGACGCTCGGCAACGCGCTGCGCCGCGTGCTTTTGTCTTCGCTGCGCGGTGCGGCTGTCACCGCCGTGCAGATCGACGGCGTTCTGCATGAATTCTCGTCGATTGCCGGCGTGCGTGAGGACGTGACCGACATCGTCCTCAACATCAAGGAAATCGCCATCCGCATGGAAGGCGATGGTCCCAAGCGCATGGTCGTTCGCAAGCAGGGCCCGGGTGCGGTTCTGGCTGGCGACATCCAGACGGTTGGCGACGTCGAGATCCTCAACCCCGACCACGTCATCTGCACGCTGGACGAGGGCGCTGAAATCCGCATGGAATTCACCGTCGACACCGGCAAGGGTTACGTGCCGGCCGACCGCAACCGCGCCGAAGACGCGCCGATCGGCCTGATCCCGGTCGACAGCCTGTATTCGCCGGTCAAGAAGGTCTCCTACAAGGTCGAGAACACCCGCGAGGGCCAGGTTCTCGACTATGACAAGCTGACCATGACTATCGAGACCGACGGTTCGATCTCGGGGGAGGACGCGGTGGCTTTCGCTGCCCGCATCCTGCAGGACCAGCTTGGCCTGTTCGTCAATTTCGACGAGCCGCAGAAGGAAGTCGCCACCGAGGCCGTCACCGAGCTCGCCTTCAACCCGGCGCTGCTCAAGAAGGTGGACGAACTCGAGCTTTCGGTGCGTTCGGCCAACTGCCTGAAGAACGACAACATCGTCTATATCGGCGATCTTATCCAGAAAACCGAAGCCGAGATGCTGCGCACCCCGAACTTCGGCCGCAAGTCGCTGAACGAGATCAAGGAAGTGCTCGCGGCGATGGGCCTGCACCTCGGCATGGAAGTGCCGGACTGGCCGCCGGAAAACATCGAAGACCTCGCCAAGCGTTACGAAGACCAATATTGAGCATGAATTTCCAAGGATCGGCGGCGTGGGCCGCTCGATCCGACGGTCATGCGGAAAACCATCAGAGGCCACGGCCTCTTGAACAACTGAAGAAGGAAAAGAGCCATGCGCCACGGTTTTAAAGGCCGCCGCTTCGCCCGAAGCATTAGCCATCGCAAGTCGATGTTCGCCAACCTCGCCGTGTCGCTGCTCGAACACGAACAGATCGTCACCACCCTGCCGAAGGCGAAGGATTTGCGTCCGATCGTCGAGAAGCTGGTGACGCTCGGCAAGCGCGGCGACCTGCATGCGCGCCGCCAGGTCATTGCCCAGATCGGCAATGAAGGCGTCGTCAAGCGTCTGTTCGACACCATCGCGCCGCGCTACGCCACCCGCAATGGCGGCTATCTGCGCATCATGAAGGCCGGCTTCCGCCACGGCGACAATGCCGCCATGGCAGTCATCGAGTTCGTCGATCGCGACACCGACGCCAAGGGCGCCGGCGACCGCGCTCGCCTCGAAGCTGAAGGCACCAATGAGGAAACCGCGGCCGCATAAGGCTGGGGGTTTCTGGATGAATTCAAAGGGGCCTTCGGGCCCCTTTTTGTTACCAGCGTCCTACGTTTAGCGAGCCTTACGTTTAGCGAGCAAGCGTCAGGTAGTCGCGACCGCTAAGCAGATTCCAATTGAAGGCGCCGGGGATCTCTTCGAACGCCGGTTGGGGATAGGAATAGATACTGTCGAGGGTGGCGCGGGAATCGATATCGCTGACCACTTGCGACACGGTGGAATTGGCCAGGTATTTTTGGGCGTCCCCATCTTCGATGAAGTCTGTATCGACTCGGAAATGAATCTGAATGGGACCCGCGCAGATGTTCAGCAAGATATCGTCGCTCAAGGCGGCGTAGAAAACCGCTGCCTCTTCTGGAGCCCAAAGGCCGGCAGCCAGGAATTCCGAAGGCTTCGTCTCTCCACTGAACCCATCCAATGAGAGCACAAGGCGATCGGTGAGAACCTCAAAATCACCTTCGAGATAGCCCGCTTCTTCGATCTGAAACCAGTTCATCCAATGAGGTGCTTCTTCATCAAAGGAAATTTCGAGCTTTCCGAAAATCCAATAGACCGGAATCGTCCCTGCAGGTTCCGTGACCCAGCCGTCAGGCGGACCCAGCACACCGGCGATGTCGATCATTTTCAGAGAAGGGGAAACGGGCCCAAAAGTGCCGGTCTTCAAAAAGTCACGGAATGACAGGAGTTGTTTTTTCATGAAGGTCGACGAAGGTTCTCAGTTTCAAGCCGACCTATAGCTGCTTTGCGGGCCAGAATAATCAGATTTCAGCGGCTTAGCCTTTCATTTTGCACAATCGTCGGGACAATGGCGCCCGACCTGGAGGATTCGGAATGCACTTCAAACGGCTGTTTCTTGTTGCCCTTTGCGCGCTGGCCGCCTTTGCCGCGGCACCGGCCGTGAAAGACGCCCTGGCCGAGGACGCCGCCAAGCCAGCCGATCCGGGGCTCTCCGATGTGCTGACCGACCTCTTGCATGGCGTCGAAGGCGAGAACGGCACCTCCGGTCCCGACAAGCGCGTGCCGTTCGGCCGCGAAGAGGTACAGCTGTCGTTTGCGCCCCTGGTCAAGCAGACGGCGCCGGCGGTGGTCAATGTCTATGCTTCGCAGACGGCCAAGGTCACGTCGCCCTTCGACGGCGATCCTTTCTTCGAGGAATTCTTCGGCCGCGCACAGCCGCGCGCGCAATCCTCGCTCGGCTCGGGTGTGCTGGTCGACCCGAGCGGCGTCGTCGTCACCAATTTCCACGTGATCAAGGATGCCGACGAGGTCAAGGTCGCGACCGCCGACGGGCGCGAATTCACCTCGAAGGTCATGCTCAAGGACGAGACGCTCGACCTCGCCGTGCTCAAGATCACCTCCGACAAGCCGTTTCCGGTGATCGCCATCGGCGATTCCGACGCGCTCGAGGTCGGCGACCTGGTGCTGGCCATCGGCAATCCGTTCGGCGTCGGCCAGACGACCACCAGCGGCATCGTTTCGGCGCTTGCCCGCAGCCATATCGGCGTTTCGGATTCGGGCTATTTCATCCAGACCGACGCCGCCATCAATCCCGGCAATTCCGGCGGCGCGCTGATCAACATGGGCGGCCAGCTGGTCGGCATCAACACCGCCATCTACAGCCGCAGCGGCGGCTCGATCGGCATCGGCTTTGCCATCCCGGCCAACATGGTGCGTGCCTTCGCCGATGCGGCCAAGGCCGGGCTCGATTTCTTCGAGCGGCCCTATATAGGCGCCGAGTTCGAAGCGGTCACACCTCAGATCGCCGAATCGCTTGGCATGGAGAAGCCGACCGGCGCGCTGGTGTCGTCGGTCGAGGAAGCCGGACCGGCGGCCAAGGCAGGGCTGAAGCCCGGCGATGTCGTGCTGCAGCTCAATGGCACGACCGTCGAAGGCATCGAGGCGCTGGACTACCGCATGGCGACCCTGTCGATCGGCACCAAGGCGACCTTCGCCATCCTGAGCAAGGGCCAGCAGGCGACGATGGAGATCGCACTGGAGCGCGCGCCGGAAGGCGCCAAGGCGTCGGAAGTGACCCTGCATGGCCGCAGCCCGTTCTCCGGCGCCAAGGTCGCGGAACTGTCGCCCAGGCTCGCCCAGCGGCTCGGCCTGCGCACCGACCTAAAGGGGGTCACCGTGGTCGACATCAACCGCGATTCGCCGGCCGCCGATTTCGGCTTCCAGCCGGGCGACATCGTGCGCGAGGTGAACGGCACGACGGTCGATACGGCGGCGACACTGGCGCAGCTTGCCCAGCAGGATACACGCTGGTGGCGCTTTACCGTCGAGCGCGGCGGGCAGATACTGCGCCAGGTGTTGCGTTACTGAGGCGATCTTCCCATTTCTGAGGATCGTGCTCCAACCAGAAGACCTAGATGGCCGATCTGTTCAGCGTCGATGAACCGGAAAGAGCGCCGCCCGGCCGGCCTTTGGCCGATCGGCTGCGCCCGAAAAATCTTGGCGAGGTCGTCGGCCAGGAGCATTTGACCGGGCCGGACGGCGCGCTGACGCGGCTGATCAACTCGGGTTCGCTCGGCTCGATGATTTTCTGGGGACCGCCGGGAACCGGCAAAACAACCGTTGCACGGCTGTTGGCCGGTGAGACCAGTCTTGCGTTCGAGCAGATATCGGCGGTGTTTTCCGGCGTCGCGGACCTGAAGAAAGTGTTCGAGGCAGCGAAGCTGCGGCGAACCAATGGCCGGCAGACGCTGCTGTTCGTCGACGAGATCCATCGCTTCAACCGTGCCCAGCAGGACTCTTTCCTCCCGGTCATGGAGGATGGAACAGTTGTTCTGGTCGGCGCCACCACCGAAAATCCATCGTTCGAGCTGAACGCCGCGCTTCTGTCGCGAGCGCGGGTGCTGGTGTTTCACTCGCTGGGCGAGGAGAGCATCGCCAAGCTGATGACGCGCGCGGAGGAGACAGAGGGCAGGGCGCTGCCGCTCGACGACGAGGCGCGGGCGATGCTCATCCGCATGAGCGATGGCGACGGCCGGGCCTCGCTGACGCTGGCCGAGGAAGTCTGGCGCGCCGCCAAACCCGGCGAGGTTTTTGATCCCGAAGGGTTGCAGCGCATCGTGCAGCGCCGCGCGCCGATCTATGACAAGGGCCAGGACGGTCACTACAATCTGATCTCGGCGCTGCACAAGTCGGTGCGCGGGTCCGATCCGGACGCGGCGCTTTATTATCTTGCCCGCATGTTCGACGCCGGCGAGGATCCGCTCTATCTCGGCCGCCGGCTGGTGCGCATGGCGATGGAGGATATCGGGCTGGCCGACCCGCAGGCGCTGGTTATCGCCAACGCCGCCAAGGACGCATACGACTACCTCGGCTCGCCCGAAGGCGAACTGGCCTTCGCCGAGGCCACCGTCTATCTCGCCACCGCGCCCAAATCCAACGCCGTCTATACCGCCTTCAAGGCAGCCACGCGGGCGGCGAAGGAGTTCGGTTCGCTGCTGCCGCCCAAGCACATCCTCAACGCGCCGACCAAGCTGATGAAAGAGGGGGATTACGGCGCCGGCTACCGCTACGATCACGACCAGCCCGATGCCTTTTCCGGCCAGGACTATTTCCCCGAAAAGATGGGCCGGCAGATCTTTTACGATCCGCCCGAACGCGGCTTCGAGCGCGATATCAAGAAACGGCTGGACTATTGGGCAAAGCTGCGCAGCGAGCGGGAAAAATAGGCGCGCGGGACAAACGGGACGAACTCGGCCTGCCCGCGATGAACTGAAATTCTGTCCCCGCCAGTCACAGCAGTGTGATTGTACCGCATGACAAAAAGCCCTATCACGTCGCATGACTCGGCCGGGAGGCTGCCAGGACGGGCGATAATTCGGAACGGGGACAGCGCGCCGCGCGAACAGAAATGACAAAATCCCTTCGCAAGACGCTTCGCCAGGCTGTGATTGCTGTCCCGCTGCTCGCGCTCGGCTTCTATTTCATTCCGATCCTGACCACGATCTGGATCGTCTGCGGCCTGATCGATGTGCTGCGCAACGCCAGCAAGGATCTGTCGCTGTTGCGCGGCTATTTCCTCGGCAATGGCATCTTCACCTGGCTGCTGTCGCCCTTCAATCTGCTGGTGGACCTCGTTTGCTACCGCAACCCGGGTGTGTGGAAGCTGGAGCAGTTTCCTGCCGATTATCAGCGCGAGGTCAACGAGGTTCTTGACGTCTTCAAGGCGCGCAAGGACGAGATCATCGCCGATATCGACGCCAATTTCGGCACCGGTCGTCGCGGCATGTATGTCTATCAGTGGTACGGCAAGCACCGGATCGACAATGTCGCAGAATTCAACAAGGATTTCAAATACATCAAGACCATTGCCGTGTCTGTCTTCAGAGGCAAGGAATCGACTTCCTGGCATTTCGGACCGCTGCGGCTCAGCCTGCGCATCCTCTACAATCTCTTGCCGGTGAAGGCAGAGGTTTTCGTCGAATGCAACGGCGCCAGGAATTACTGGCACGACAACCCACTCTATATTTTCGACGACACGCTGCTGCACCGCTCGGTCAACGAGTATGACGGACGCCGCTACTGCGTGTTCATGGACATCATCCGCCCGTCGCCGTTCCCCGGCTTCATCGCCGGACTTCTGGCCATCGTTTCGGTCACCGTCGAGCGCATCAATTCCATGTTCTACAAGAACTGGAAGATGATCGGCTCGAGCAAGGCAAAGAAGGTCGAGACGACCTGAGGCGTTGGCCTGAAGGGATTGGGCATGTTCAATCTGCTTCTCGTTGTGGTCGGCGGCGGCATCGGCGCCGGCATCCGCCACCTTACCAACATCGGCGCCTTGCGCCTCGTCGGCCCCAACTACCCCTGGGGGACGATGGCGATCAACATCGTCGGCTCCTTTGCCATGGGGCTGTTCATCGCCGCGCTGATGCGGCGCGGCGGTTCCAATGAGCTCCGGCTGTTCGTCGCCACCGGCATCCTTGGCGGCTTCACCACCTTCTCCGCCTTTTCGCTCGATTTCGCGACCCTGTGGGAGCGCGGAGCGACGCTGCCGGCGTTGGGATATGCGCTGGCCAGCGTCGTTGGCGCCATTATCGCCCTGTTTCTGGGACTTTGGCTCGCAAGAACCGTTTCATAGTGTTATTGCCCCGACCTGGAGCACGCCGCATCCTCTGGACGCGCTGCAGAAACTTTGATCTTGCGCATGATCCTTTCCGAAAGCCGGAGTAGATTTTCGGGGTCACGCGCTAGAAACGGATAAAGCGAAAATCATGGCAGGCGTAGAACAGATCACGGTGGAGGCCGGCGAGGCGGGCATGCGGCTCGATCGCTGGTTCAAGACCCATTTCCCCGGTCTCGGCTTTGGCCATCTGCAGAAGTTGCTGCGCTCGGGCCAGATCCGCGTCGATGGCGGCCGGGTCAAGGCCGACAGCCGTGTCGAGCCCGGCCAGGTGGTGCGTGTGCCGCCGCTCGAGGTCGACAAGAAGGGCGAGAGTGCGCTTACGGGTTACTCGATCCGCAACCAGGGCGACGCCGATGTGCTGGCCAAGATGCTGATCCACGAAGATCCAAAAGTCTTCGTCTTCAACAAGCCGGCGGGCCTGGCGGTGCAAGGCGGCTCGGGCGTCACCCGCAATGTCGACGACATGCTGGAGGCCTGGCGCAGCCAGAAGGGCGAGAAGCCGCGCCTGGTGCACCGGCTCGACCGCGACACGTCGGGCGTGTTGGTGGTTGCCCGCACCAGGCTTGCGGCGATGAAGCTTTCCGAGTCATTCCGGGCGCGCGAGACCAAGAAGACCTATTGGGCGCTGGTCAAGGGCGTCCCGCCCAAGCGTGAGGACAAGATCTCGACCTGGCTGATCAAGGAACCGACCGAGGACGGCGACCGCGTGCGCGTGGCAGCCCATGGCGAAAAGGGCGCCGACCACGCCGTGTCCTACTACCGCATCATCGAGCAGGCGGCTCAGACGATGACCTGGCTGGAAATGGAGCCGTACACTGGCCGCACCCACCAGCTGCGCGTTCATGCCGCCTATATCGGCTGCCCGATCCTTGGCGACCCCAAATATTTCGAGGCCGACACCAACTGGGACTTTCCGGGCGGCATTCAGAACCGCCTGCATCTGCATGCGCGCCGCATCGTCATTCCGCACCCGGACAAGGGCGTCATCGACGTCACCGCGCCGATGCCGCCGCATATGCGCCAGAGCTGGAACCTGATCGGCTTCGACGACGCCAGCGCGGAGGACTGACATTGGCCGTTGCCTCGGCATTGGATCGCCGCGATGCGGTCGATCTGGCGGCTGCTTCCATCATGGTCGGGCTGACCTTTTCCTGGGGGCTGAACTATGTCGCCGCCAAGATCTCCTATGCCGGCTTCGATCCGGTTTTCGTCTCGATCGCACGTTCGATCATCGGCGGGCTCTGTGTGCTCGGCTGGTGCTGGCTGCGCGGCATCAGGCTGTTTAAGGCCGACGGGTCGCTTGTCGCCGGCATCGTCGGCGTGCTGTTCGGCGTCGAGTTCCTGTGCCTCTATATCGGGCTGGAATACACGACCGTTGCCCGCAACACGCTGCTGGTCAACACCATGCCGTTCTGGGTCCTGATCGGCGGCCATTTCCTGCTCGGTGAGCGTATCAACGCGCGCAAGCTTGGCGGGCTCGTTCTCGCCTTCTGCGGCCTGGTGGCGGTGTTTTCCGACGGGATTGCCGGCGGCACCGAGATGACCTTGATGGGCGATCTGCTCAGCCTCGGCTCCGGTATCCTGTGGGCGGCGACCAGCATCGTCATCAAGCGTTCGAAACTGGTCGAGACCAGTGCCGAGAAATTGCTGCTTTATCAGCTGGCCGGTGCGGCCATTGTCGGTGTCCTGGTTCTGCCTTTCGCCGGCCCGCCGATCCGCGCGGTCAGTGCCTTGCCGACATTGGCGCTGCTGTTCCAGTCGCTCTATATAGTTGCCTTCACCTATGTGCTGTGATTCTGGCTGCTCAGGCGCTATCCGGCATCGGGCCTGTCGAGCTTCGCCTTCCTGTCGCCGGTGTTCGGCGTCCTCTGCGGCGCTATCATTCTTGGCGAGGCGCCAACGATCAGGATCTTTGTGGCGCTTGGGCTGATCGCAGTCGGCCTGATCATCGTCAACCGGCCGGCGCGCAAGCAGGTACCTGGATAGAAAGTTCGACCATGCGTGACATCCTCAACGACCTCGAAGCGGGAAAGCATCTGTCCGATCCGGATCCGGTCCGCCGCGCCCAGATCCAGATGAAGACGCACCTGCCGAAGCGCTTCTACAAGGACGTGTCGGTCGTAGCTGTGGAGGACGGTTTTGTCGTCCACCTCGATGGCAAGCCGGTGCGCACGCCGGGCAAGGCGCTGCTGGCGCTGCCGACCGAAAAGGCCGCCGCCCTGGTCGCCAATGAGTTCGCTGCACAGGGCGAGACCATCGACCCGGTCACGATGCCGGTGCTGCGTCTGGTCAACACCGCCATCGACGGCGTCGCCAGCGACCCGCAGGCGGTGCTGGAGGACGTCTTGCGCTTCGCCTCGTCCGATCTGACCTGCTACCGCGCCGACGCGCCGCAGGGGCTGGTCGAGCGGCAGAACCAGCATTGGGATCCGGTGATCGACTGGGCGAGGGCGACATTAGGGGCTCGGTTCAACCTCGCCGAGGGCATCATCCATGTCGAGCAGCCGCGCGAAAGCCTCGCCGTCCTCGGCGCCCATCTTGCCCAGCGTGCCGAGCCGCTGCGGCTGGCTGCAATCCATGTCATGACTTCGCTGACCGGGTCGGCGCTGCTGGCGCTGGCGGTCGATTACGGCGCGCTCGACGGCGACGCGGCCTGGGCCGCCGGCCATGTCGACGAGGACTGGCAGGTCGAGCACTGGGGCCAGGACGCCGAGGCTGTCGCACGCCGCTCGGCCCGCAAACGCGACATGATGGCGGCCGTCGGCCTGCTCGACGCGCTGAAGACCTGATCCTCGGCCTTTTGCCGCACTGCACCTAATACCAAAGTCATAAATCCAAGGTCTGTCTGCCTCCGGCGGTCGCTTTCTGTCATTTTTTACGCCGATGGCTGGTTCGAGTCGCGTTCAGAGGGAACGCCGACGATGACGCCCAGCCTCGAGGACAGACGGGATTTCACGGGAGGACAGTTCAATGGCATTGGCATCGACCGCCGGCGGAGCCAGCCGCGGCATGACACGAGAGGAGAAGAAGGTCATCTTCGCCTCCTCGCTGGGCGCGGTTTTCGAATGGTATGATTTCTATCTCTACGGAGCGTTGGCCGGCGCGATCGGCTTGACCTTCTTCAACTCGTTTCCCGAAAGCACCCGCTACATCTTCACGCTGCTGGTCTTCGCCGCCGGCTTCATCGTGCGCCCGTTCGGCGCGCTGGTGTTCGGCCGCATCGGCGATCTCGTCGGCCGCAAATACACATTCCTTGTCACCATCATGATCATGGGTCTGTCGACTTTCCTTGTCGGCCTGCTTCCGGGCTCAGAGACACTGGGCATTCTGGCGCCGATCCTGTTGATCGCGCTGCGCATGCTGCAGGGCCTGGCGCTTGGCGGTGAGTACGGCGGCGCCGCGACCTATGTCGCGGAACATGCGCCGGATGACCGTCGCGGCTTCTACACGTCATGGATCCAGACGACGGCGACGCTCGGCCTGTTCCTGTCGCTGATTGTCATCCTGCTGGTGCAGAATTCTGTAAGCAAGGACGCCTTCAACGCCTGGGGATGGCGCATTCCTTTCCTGGTCTCGGCCATCCTGCTCGGCATTTCGGTCTGGATCCGGCTGTCGCTTTCGGAATCGCCGACCTTCCTGCGCATGAAGGAAGAGGGCAAGAGTTCCAAGGCGCCGCTGTCGGAAGCCTTCGGCCAGTGGAAAAACGCCAAGATCGCCATCCTGGCGCTGTTCGGCCTCACCGCCGGTCAGGCCGTGGTCTGGTACAATGGTCAGTTCTACGCACTGTTCTTCCTGGCCAATGTGCTCAAGGTCGACGCGCAGTCGGTGAACATCATGATTGCCATTGCGCTGGCACTCGGTACGGGCTTCTTCGTCTTCTTCGGCTGGCTGTCCGACAAGATCGGCCGCAAGCCGATCATCATGGCCGGCCTTGCGCTGGCGGTCGTCACCACCTTCCCGCTGTTCAAGGCGTTGACCTGGGCCGCCAATCCGGCGCTCGCCACCGCACAGCAGAACACGCGCGCCACGGTGACGGCGGCTCCGGGAGACTGCAACTTCCAGTTCAATCCGACCGGCACGCGCGTACCGGTCAGTTCGTGCGATATCGCGACCGATTTCCTTGCCAAGAACTCGGTGCCTTACGACATCGTCTCGACGGCGGCGGCGGGGACCCCGGCGAGTGTCATGATCGGCAGCGAAACCGTGGCGTCTTATGATGCCAAGGCCGCGGGCGACAAGAAGGCTGCCAGCGACGCTGCCTTCAAGAAGGGTATCAATCTCGCGCTTCAGGGGGGCGGTTATCCGCTGAAGCGTGCTGCCGCCAAGGTTGCCGACCAGAAGCTCGACGCCTTTGTCGCGGCCAATCCTGAACTGAAGCTCGACGCGGCAGCCATCCGCGCCGGCGAAAAGACCGCGGTCCCGACCGAACAGGCGATCAAGGACAAGGTGCTGACCAAGGACGAAGCCGCGGGCGCCACCGAGGTGACCGTCTACAGCGTTCCGGCAGCGGGCGCGTTCGCGATGTTTGCCGACCCCGCACAGGTCAACTGGGCCAAGGTCATTGGCATCCTGTTCATCCTGGTCCTCTACGTGACCATGGTCTACGGGCCGATCGCGGCAATCCTGGTCGAGATGTTCCCGACCCGCATCCGCTACAGCGGCATGTCACTGCCCTATCACATCGGCAATGGCTGGTTCGGCGGCCTGCTGCCCGCGATCGTGTTCGCGTTCAGCGCCTACAAGGGCGATATCTATTACGGCCTTTGGTATCCGGTGGTGATCGCGGCGGTGACGCTGATCATCGGCATGATCTTCGTCAGGGATACGCTCGGCACCGACCTGCATACCAAGCAGTAGCCGACGGCTCTGTATCAAACACAAACCCGGCGCGAGCGATCGCGCCGGGTTTTTGATTTGTGGGCCTGTTCGATCTATCAGCGCGGAAGACGCCTAGCTCTTGCGAGGCTGTTCGGCCTCCGCAATGGCGGCCTCATGATACCAGGCCTCGCCATGGGCAAGCGGGTGATCGCGCAGCGAAGCAAGCTCTGCCGCAAACTTGGCCTTTACGCCTAAATTTGAGGCAGTTACACGCGATGCCGCCGGGAATATCAGGATTTTGGCCGACGGACGGGCTGAGGTGATTTCCATGGTCGGTCTCCTTTCTTCTGGAGAGGCTCTTCGATTCATCTTTCCATCAAGGTAGGTCCTGCAATCCTTTTAGGCAAGATGCCTAAAGAAAGATCTGCATTTGCCTGTTATTTAAGCAAATTCTGCCTTTGATTGATCCGGGCGCATTGCTTAGGCGGCTTGCCATCACCGGCGGGATGAAAGGGCATTTTTGCCGCACCCTGACCAACTGAAGTGGCACACGATTTGCATTTTATCGACCGGCAGCTGGGCTGCTGGATGGCTCGGCGCGCCGGCGTCATCCAGGTTCGGTGATCAAGCAACGAGAGGCTCTAGAATGACGAAATACAAGCTCGAGTATATCTGGCTCGATGGTTACACCCCGGTCCCCAATCTTCGCGGCAAGACCCAGGTCAAGGAGTTCGCCGAGTTCCCGACGCTCGAGCAGCTGCCGCTGTGGGGCTTCGACGGTTCTTCGACGCAGCAGGCCGAAGGCCACAGCTCCGACTGCGTGCTGAAGCCGGTCGCCGTGTTCCCGGATCCGGCCCGCAGCAATGGCGTGCTGGTGATGTGCGAAGTGATGATGCCAGATGGCGTGACGCCGCATGTGTCCAACAAGCGCGCCACCATCCTCGACGACGAAGGCGCCTGGTTCGGCTTCGAGCAGGAGTATTTCTTCTACAAGGACGGCCGTCCGCTCGGCTTCCCCGAGAGCGGCTATCCGGCGCCGCAGGGCCCGTACTACACCGGCGTCGGCTATTCGAATGTCGGCCCGATCGCGCGCCAGATCGTCGAGGAGCATCTCGACCTTTGCCTCGCAGCAGGCATCAACCATGAAGGCATCAACGCCGAAGTGGCCAAGGGCCAGTGGGAATTCCAGATTTTCGGCAAAGGCTCCAAGAAGGCCGCCGACCAGATGTGGATGGCCCGCTATCTCTTGCAGCGCCTGACCGAAAAGTACGAGATCGACATCGAGTATCACTGCAAGCCGCTCGGCGACACCGACTGGAACGGCTCGGGCATGCACGCCAACTTCTCGACCGCCTATATGCGCGAAGTCGGCGGCAAGGCCTATTTTGAAGCGCTGATGGCTCAATTCGACAAAAACCTGATGGACCACATCGCCGTCTACGGCCCGGACAACGACAAGCGCCTGACCGGCAAGCATGAGACCGCTCCGTGGAACCGCTTCAGCTACGGCATCGCCGACCGAGGCGCCTCGATCCGCGTGCCGCATTCCTTCGTCAACAATGACTACAAGGGCTACCTGGAAGACCGCCGCCCGAATTCGCAAGGCGACCCCTACCAGATCGCTTCGCAGATCCTGAAGACCATCGCGGAGGTTTCGACCAGCGCGCAGGTCTCGGCGGCCGCCTAAGCATCTATAGCGGCGCAGGCTTCGTAAGCTGCGCCGTAGCCTGCTGCTACCACGTCTACGGTCTGCTATTGGTCAAACAAAAACCCCGGCGTCTGAACTGACGCCGGGGTTTTTCCTTGTCGCTGAGGCTTATCGCTCAGACCGAATAGTACATGTCGTATTCGACCGGATGCGGTGTCATTTCGAAGCGCATCACTTCGGCCATCTTGAGCTCGATGTAGCTGTCGATCTGGTCGTCGTCGAAGACGCCGCCGGCTTTCAGGAAGCCGCGGTCCTTGTCCAAGCTTTGCAGCGCTTCGCGCAGCGAACCGCAGACGGTCGGAATCTTCTTCAGTTCCTTCGGCGGCAGATCGTAAAGATCCTTGTCCATCGGCTGTCCCGGGTGGATCTTGTTCTTGATGCCGTCGAGGCCGGCCATCAGCATGGCGGCGAAAGCGAGGTAGGGGTTCGCGCCTGGATCGGGGAAGCGGACCTCGACGCGCTTGGCTTTCGGGGACGAGCCGAACGGAATGCGGCAGGAGGCCGAACGGTTGCGCGCGGAGTAGGCGAGCAGCACCGGGGCTTCATAGCCAGGCACAAGGCGCTTGTAGGAGTTGGTCAGCGGGTTGGTGAAGGCGTTGATCGCCTTGGCGTGCTTGATGATGCCGCCGATGTAGAACAGGCACGACTCCGACAGGCCGGCATATTCATTGCCGGCGAAGGTCGGCTTGCCGTTCTTCCAGATCGACTGGTGGACGTGCATGCCCGAGCCGTTGTCGCCGAAAATCGGCTTCGGCATGAAGGTGGCCGTCTTGCCATAGGCGTTGGCGACCTGGTGCACGACATATTTGTAGATCAGCATCTTGTCGGCGTTGCGGACCAGCGTGTCGAACTTGATGCCGAGCTCGTGCTGGGCAGCGGCAACCTCGTGATGGTGCTTTTCGACGCGCACGCCCATTTCGGCGAGCACGGTCAGCATTTCGGAGCGCATGTCCTGCGCGCTGTCGATCGGCGGCACAGGGAAGTAGCCGCCCTTGACGCGCGGGCGGTGGCCGAGATTGCCGGTCTCGTAGTCGGTGTCGTCGTTGGACGGCAGTTCGGTCGAGTCCAGCTTGAACCCGGTGTTGTAGGGATCGGCCTTGTACTTGACGTCGTCGAAGACGAAGAACTCGGCTTCGGGGCCGACATAGATGGTGTCGCCGATGCCTTCGGCCTTCATGTAGGCCTCGGCCTTCTTGGCGGTGCCGCGCGGGTCGCGGTTGTAGGATTCGCCGGAGACCGGATCGAGAATGTCGCACAGGATGACCATGGTCGACTGGGCGAAGAACGGATCCATATGGACGGTGTCCGCATCGGGCATCAGCACCATGTCGGACTCGTTGATCGCCTTCCAGCCGGCGATCGAGGAGCCGTCGAACATGACGCCGTCCGCGAACATGTCTTCCTCGACCTCGATGACATCCATCGTGACGTGCTGCAGCTTGCCCTTCGGATCGGTGAAGCGCAGGTCGACGAATTTCACGTCGTTGTCCTTGATCTGCTTCATGATGTCTTTGGCTGTCGTCATGTCGTTTCTTCCCTGTGTGATGACGTTTCGAGGAGACGTTAATCTGAAATCAGAAAGCTCAGACGGCGTCCATCCCCGTTTCGCCGGTACGGATGCGAACGACCTCCTCGATATTGGAGACGAAGATCTTGCCGTCGCCGATGCGGCCGGTCTGCGCCGCCTTGCGGATGGCTTCGATGGCGCCTTCGACGGCGTCGTCGCCCAGCACGACTTCGATCTTCACCTTGGGCAGGAAGTCGACGACATATTCGGCGCCGCGATAGAGTTCGGTATGGCCTTTCTGGCGGCCAAAGCCCTTGGCCTCGGTGACGGTAATGCCTTGCAGACCGGCCTCCTGAAGCGCTTCCTTCACTTCGTCTAGCTTGAACGGCTTGATGATCGCTTCGATCTTTTTCATGTAAAAAGTGGCCTCCACTGCCAAAAAAACGGGTTGTGCGCCCCGCTTGCGCCTCCATCAAGCACGAACCGTGCCAATTTCAGCCCACGCGAAGCGGTTTCGCGCAATTCCAATGCCGCGCCGCGCCGGGATGCACATTCGCGTCATCCTCTGCTTCGGCTGCGGCAAAGCTGCCCGAAGCCTACACATTGCCGCTTCGGGCGTCTGCACGATAATTAGGCAGATTGCGCATTTTGCAGGCCCGCGCGGATCCGTGGCACCAGTCTGCGAAAGGATTGGCCGCACGCCAACGCAGCACCTGGCCGTTTGCTTCGAATCCGAAACTGGACAATGCTCGATAGGGACAAAGGGGTCGGCCTTGAACGAAATGCGGGATCGGCAATCCATGAGCAATGAAGTCCTGTCGCCGGCCGAGATGGGCGAGGCCGACCGGCTGGCGATCGCGGCCGGTCCGCTCGACGGCTATGGCCTGATGCAGCGCGCCGGCGAAGCGGTCGCTGCTGTGGTCCTGGCACGCTATCCCGCAGCAAGCCGCGTGCACGTGCTGTGCGGCCCCGGCAACAATGGTGGCGACGGCTATGTTGTAGCGCGGTTGCTGGCCGAGGCTGGTGTGAATGTGGCGCTCTGGGCCGAAGGCAAGCAGAAGCCCGGGAGTGATGCGGCGCGAGCTTCCGAGGCCTGCAATCTGCCGGTCGAGCACATCGGACACTGCTACCCGGAACCGGGTGAAGTCGTCGTGGACGCGCTCTATGGTGCGGGATTGTCGAAGAAGATATCCCTGCATGCCTCTGCCGTCTCAGGATTGGCCGCGGCGGAGCGCGTGCCTGTGGTGTCAATCGACCTGCCTTCTGGCGTGTCGGGCGAGACCGGCTTGAGCAACGCTTATTTCAAGGCCGACGTGACGGTGACGTTCGTGCGGAAAAAGCCCGGCCATCTGCTGATGCCGGGGCGCAGCCTCTGCGGCGAGATCATCGTCGCCGATATCGGCATTCCGGATGCGATCGTCGATGAGTTCAAGATCAAGACGTTCGAGAACACGCCTGACTTCTGGCTATACAGTTTTCCGAAAACGGCGGTCGATACACATAAGTATAAGCGCGGCCACGTCAGCGTCTTTTCCGGCGGGCCGAGCGCGACAGGTGCGGCGCGGCTGTCGGCGATGGCTGCAGCCAGAGCCGGGGCAGGGGCGGTGACCGTGCTCTCGCCTGAAAATGCCATGCAGGTAAACGCCGCGCATCTGACATCGATCATGCTGCGCGAGGCCGGTTCGATGGAGGAAGTGCAGGAATTTTTGTCGGCGAGGCACCCCGAAGTACTTGTGTTCGGACCAGGGCTCGGGCCGAAACCCAAGGTGGGGGATTTCGCGTTGCAATTGATCGCGACGGTCGCTGACCTAAACCGCACGTCGACGAGTTCATTCGGAATTCAGCGCCCTGCCATTGTCTTGGATGCTGACGCCATCACGTCATTGGCGCATCAGCCTCAGGCCCTGTTCGACGCCGCGCTGCTCCCGTTGGCGCCGGTTTTGGTGCTGACGCCGCATGAAGGCGAATTCGCCAGACTTTTTCCCGACATCGCGAAGGACAAGAAGCAGTCGAAACTCGCCAAGGCGCGCGCAGCCGCTGAACGAGCCAACGCCATCATGGTCTACAAGGGCGCCGACACCGTCATCGCGGCGCCGGACGGCCGCGCGGTGATCAACGCCAATGGTGCACCATGGCTCGCCACCGCCGGTTCCGGCGACGTGCTGGCGGGCATTGTCGCCGCGCTGCTGGCGCAGGGCATGCAGGCATTCGAGGCCGCCTGCGCAGCGGTCTGGATTCATGCCGAGGCCGGCAGCCGCTTCGGACCGGGTCTGATCGCCGAGGATCTGCCGCTGGCGCTGGTGCCGGTGCTGCGTGAACTTGTCGAGGCGCGGCAGAAGGTGCCGATCGGATGAAGCGTTTCGCGCTCGCCATTGCAGCCATCATCGCGCTGTTCGCCTCGCATGGCGTGCGCGCTGAGCAGCCGGTGACCATCGTCGACGATCCGGCGGTGCTCGCCGCCCTCGATGCCAAGGGGTTTGGCTTCGCCGGCATTTTCGCCGTCGACGGCGCGGACGATCTGAAGACGCTCTACAGTGAGGTGCCGGCCTATCGTGCTGTTGTCGACATGGTGGCGGCCGATATTGCCACGCTGCGGGCCGAGATAAAGGCCGGCGGGCGCACGCTCTACGAGGTGACCGACGGCAATGTCGGCCGCATCATGGATATGCGCTGGCTGAAGACCGAGGCCGCGCGCTTCCGCCTGGTCGGCGTCGTCAACCGGCTGGACCGGCGTGACTTCACCGCGCTGCAAGGTGACAAGAGCTGTGGCGAGGTGCGCTTTGTCTATCGCCTGGCCTACAGTTTCCGCAAGAACGGCAAGGTTCTGGCATCGCGGCTGCCATTCAATTTCAACGCCGTCTACAGCGTGGCGCCGGATGCCGATGGCGGCTGCGTCGGCGTTGCCGGGCGCTGGACACCGCAGATCGACGAAAACGTCGATGCCGGCTGGCTGGTCGGCGGGCCGCTGGCACCGGAGGAACTGACTTTCAAACAGCTCGAACTCAACGCGCAAGTGGTGCGCTTTCCCTCGGGCCAGGAGACCGAGTTCGGCGGGCAGGCGGCCTATCTGATGCGGATCTTCGGCATCGATGGCGCTACCGTCAGCGAGAATCCGCTGGAGAATACGCCAGACGTCGCGCGGCTCTCCGACGATGCTGCACTCAAGAAAGGGCTCGCCGACTACGTCAGCGCCAATGTCGCGGCGGTCGATCTCGGCGTCTACGAAATCCCCGACGAATTCCTGGCGAAGAAAATCATCTCGTGGTCGACCTTCGGCAGCGCGAGACGGGCCAACCATCCGTTCACGCCGCTGTTCCAGCCAGCGGATTTCGCCGGCTTGGACTATGCGGCGCTAAAGCTGGTGCGGACACCGGAGGCGCTGGTCGAGCGGCTGGACAATGGCGCCTGCCAGGGCTGCCACCAGGCAGGCTCGACGGCCGGCTTTCACTTCATCGGCCTCGACGACAAAACGACGTCGCCTCTCAACCGGATCGAGGTCGGCATCTCGCCGCATCTCCATGCCGAGATTGCGCGACGTGAGGCCTGGCTGCGCGCGACGGAAGAAGGCAAGGAGCCGAACCGCTACCGGCCGCTGTCCTTCGCGCCGCCGGCGACATGGACCGATGCCGGCGATGTCGACTACGCCCCGGCCGAGATGGCGATGCCGTGCCTGATGCCGGATGATGCAAGACGCTTCGGCGCGACCTGGCAATGCGGTGGCGGCACCGTCTGCACGCCGCTGGCGACGGCCTCAGGCGTGCGCACCACGCTGGCGCAATGTCTGTTGCCCAAGGACAGCCCAAAGATGTTTTCGGGCCATCCCTGCCTGACCGGGTCGATCGCCAGCAACCCGTCTCAGCCGTTCAACGACCGCTACAAGATCACCGGCCAGTTCGCTGCTTTTGCGCCGACCTTTTCGCGGACCGCCTACACCTGCCGGCCACCGAAAATCGGCGTACCGGCAGGCATCGCTTATCGCGCCTGCGACGACAAGGACCGCAGCTTCGCCGCCTTCAAGACGGGCAAGCCGATGCCATCGGAAATTTGCGGCATGGTCGGCGGCAAGAAATTCGACACCTGCGTCGCCACCAACAATTTCGACCAGTGCCTCGGCGGCGCGGTCAACCGCGGCAACCGTCCCGCATGTTCGGCCGATCATTTCTGCCGCGAGGATTACATGTGCCAGTCGCTGCCGCCGGACACGCCGGGCGCCGCCAAGGTGAAAGGCATTGGTTATTGCTCACCGACCTATTTCATCTTCCAGATGCGCATCGACAACCACGCAACGCCTTGGGCGAGCGCGACCAGCGCCCCCAGGGATGCGGGGTTCGGGGCGGCGGAAGAGGAGTGAGCCTGCGAGTTGGGCGACCACCAGTTCAGCGCTGGAGATAGTCTTCCATCCGCGCAGTCCATTTGGTGTCGAATTCCGAAATGTGGCGCTGTGCTACGCTCGAGTTCAGCAGCGTCGAGAGCGCGGTCACGGCGATCGGGTCCAGGTCGGGCGGCTCCGTGTAGCCAAGCGCCGCCAGCCGTTGAGCCCATGATGGATGGGTGGACTTTGCGTCATCCGGGCTTGCCCACGCCTTGCGGGCGCAAACATCGAGGCAAATGGGTTCTCGCAGCTGGCCGGCAGCTTCCAGCATGCGCTCGAGCGGCGGTCGCGGCGGACGCAAAGCACCTCGCAATTCATGCTGCAAAGGGTCATAGACCGTCTCCGTGAAATGCACGTCTGCCGTGGCAAGAAGCAACAGCGCGCGTGCGGCGTGCTCGGCGTCGCCGGAGGATGCCGCGTGTCGATCTGCCTTGATCTCCGCTTCGCGCGAAAGCCGGATTTCTTCCCGCTCGAACGATTGCGACAGCCAGCCGATAGCGGCGTGGAGCAGGCTGCCTGTGATCGTGGTTCCGGGCGGGGCATACTCGAAGACAAATCCGAAACCGTTTTCGAACTCAGCGAGATTGAGGCTGCCATTGGTATCCTTGTTGCGCACATGCGCGTCCTCATGGGCAAGGATCGCGGCAAGCGCTCTTTCATCGGTCACTGCGAGGAGAGGGATGCCAATGGTTAGAAACAGCCGATTGCCGAGAAGGCCGAGAAGCGTGCGCTCTTCGCGCACGCTGGCGTTCAGGTTGCCCTCTAGTATGACAACCGTGCGCGCAGCACGGCGCGGTCCGGCGACGCTCCGCCACAGCGCCCACAGGCCGGGCGCTTCTGCTTCACTGACGCCTTTGATCTTGCTGCGTCGGAAGCCCGCAAACAATGTGCCGAACAGAAATGCCAAGGCCGTGGTGGCGATCGGCATGACGACGAAGCCGCTGGCGATAAACCAGATTGGATGGTTGTCGAGCAGGGACATCCAGACGCAGAAGACGATGAGAGCGGGAACAACGAAAAACAGGACCGTGAACCTGCCAAACCGCCGACCGGCGCTGATGATCAGTCGCGACATTGGATGTTACAACGGGATGTTGTCGTGCTTCTTCCAAGGGTTCTGCATGTCCTTGTTGCGCAGCATGCGCAGTGCCCGGGCAATGCGGCGGCGGGTCGAATGCGGCATGATCACCTCGTCGACATAGCCGCGTTCGGCGGCGACGAAGGGCGACAGGAAACGGTCCTCGTAAGCCTTTGTGTGAGCTGCGATCTTTTCGGCGTCGCCAATATCCTTGCGGTAGATGATCTCGACCGCGCCTCTCGCCCCCATCACCGCGATCTGCGCCGTCGGCCAGGCATAGTTCATATCGCCGCGCAGGTGCTTTGAGGCCATCACGTCATAGGCGCCGCCATAGGCTTTGCGGGTGATGACCGTGATTTTCGGCACGGTCGCCTCGGCGTAGGCAAACAGGAGTTTCGCGCCATGCTTGATCAGGCCGCCATATTCCTGCGCGGTGCCGGGCAGGAAGCCGGGGACGTCGACGAAGGTGACGATGGGAATGGAAAAACAGTCGCAGAAGCGCACAAAGCGCGCCGCCTTGCGGCTTGCGTCGGAATCGAGCACGCCGGCCAGCACCATCGGCTGGTTGGCGACGAAGCCGACGGTGCGGCCTTCGACGCGGCCGAAACCGGTGACGATGTTCTTGGCAAAGTTCTGCTGGATCTCGAAGAAATCGCCTTCATCGGCAACTTTGAGGATCAGCTCCTTGATGTCGTAAGGCTTGTTGGCGTTGTCTGGGATCAGCCGGTCGAGCGACAGATCATGGTCGGTGACCGACTGGTAGCACTCGATCTCAGGAAGCTCCGACGTATTTGACGCGGGCAAAAGGTCTACCAGCCGGCGCATCTGCAACAGCGCCTCGACGTCATTGTCGTAGGCGCCGTCGGCAATCGACGATTTGGTCGTGTGGACGGACGCGCCGCCAAGGCTCTCGGCCGTCACCGTCTCGTTGGTGACCGTTTTGACCACATCCGGCCCGGTGACGAACATGTAAGAGGTGTCGCGGACCATGAAGATGAAGTCGGTCATCGCAGGCGAATAGACGTCGCCGCCGGCGCAAGGGCCCATGATCACGGAAATCTGCGGAATGACGCCGGAGGCCAGCACATTGCGCTGAAAGATCTCGGCATAGCCGCCAAGCGCCGCCACGCCTTCCTGGATGCGGGCGCCGCCGGCGTCGTAGAGGCCGATGATCGGCGCGCGATTACGCAGCGCCATCTCCTGCACCTTGATGACCTTTTCGGCATGCGCCTCCGACAGCGAGCCGCCGAAGACGGTAAAGTCCTTGGCGAACAGATAGACCGGGCGGCCATTGACCGTGCCCCAACCAGTGACGACGCCATCGCCGGCGATCTTGGTTTTCTCCATGCCGAAATCGGTCGAGCGATGCTCGACATACATGTCGAACTCCTCGAACGAGCCTTCGTCGAGAAAGACCTCGATGCGTTCGCGCGCCGTCAGCTTGCCCTTCTTGTGCTGGGCGTCGATGCGGGCCTGGCCGCCGCCCATGCGGGCGATCTCGCGGCGGCGCTCGAGTTCCTTCAGCACGTCCTTCATCGCTCGGTCTCCAGAGATGGCAGCTGCATTTGTGGTAATGATGCCTGCAGGCGTGTGCAAGCGCCGCTTTCGGCCTCGATTATTGCGCTGCAACATGTGGCCCCTTGCATTCCGGAGCGAACTCAGCCATATGCAGCCCATAGGCGCTTGGGCCGGAGATTCCGGCCTTCTCGACAAATGAGACTGGTTGCGTCTGTTTTCCCTCTTTCCGGTATATCGGCCCCTCTTTCCGATACATCACGAAGTGGCGAAAGAGCCCCGTGGCATGATGGCTGCGGGCACGACAGCGCAGCCGAGTGGACGTTACCGTCCGCCCGCCTTGTCGTTCCATATCAAATTTTTCGACGGCAGGTTGCGCCCTGCCGCCATCGATGTTTGCGGCCAAGACCGCGTGAAAGAAGACTATTTTGACCAACGAAAACACCTCAGCCGGTAACGCGATCTCGACCGGCACCACTGCGGACCTTACCGGTTTCGCAGCTCTTGGGATCACCGGCGCGCTGCTCAAGGCGACGCATGGCGCCGGCTTCACCGAGCCGAAGCCGATCCAGACGCAGGCGATCCCGCCGCAGATGGAAGGCCGTGATATCTTCGGCATCGCCCAGACCGGCTCGGGCAAGACCGCTGCCTTCGCGCTGCCGATCCTGTCGAAGATCATCGCGCTCGGCACCAAGCGCCGGGCCAAGACCACTCGTGCGCTGATCCTGGCGCCGACGCGCGAACTCGCCGTCCAGATCGAGGACACCATCAAGATCCTCGCCAAGGGCGCGCATGTCTCGACCGCTCTCGTGCTTGGCGGCGTCTCGCGCTTCAGCCAGGTGAAGAAGGTTGCGCCCGGCGTCGACATCCTGATCGCCACGCCCGGCCGCCTGACCGACCTGGTGCGCGAGGGCGACCTCATTCTCTCCGACACCAAATGGCTGGTGCTGGACGAGGGTGACCGCATGCTCGACATGGGCTTCATCAACGACGTCAAGCGGATCGCCAAGGCGACCGCGCCCGACCGTCAGACGGTGCTGTTCTCGGCCACCATGCCCAACGAAATCGCCGAGCTGGCGAAGGGCCTGCTGAAGAACCCGATCCGCGTCGAAGTCGCGCCGCAGAGCACCGCGGCCGCCGAGATCGTGCAGGGCGTCGTCTTTGCCCGCACCAAGCAGAAGCGCCAGGTGCTGTCGACGATGCTCGCCGACGAGGCAATGAAGTCCGTCATCATCTTCTCGCGCACCAAACATGGCGCCGACCGGGTGACCAAGGACCTCGAACGCGACGGCTTCAAGGCCGCCGTCATCCACGGCAACAAGTCGCAGAACGCCCGCCAGAAGGCGCTCAACGATTTCCGCGAGGGCTCGGTGCGCATTCTCGTGGCGACCGATATCGCGGCGCGCGGCATCGACGTCCCCGGCATCAGCCATGTGGTGAATTTCGACCTGCCGGATGAGGCCGAAAGCTATGTCCACCGCATCGGCCGTACCGGCCGTAACGGCATGGACGGCATCGCCATCACGCTTTGCGATCCTTCCGAAAACAGCAAGCTGCGTCAGGTCGAGCGCATCATCCGCAGCAAGCTGCCGATCGTTGCCGACCATCTCGGCAGCCCGGATCCGGTGCGCAATCCGGCCGAAAAGAACGAGCGCTTCGAGCCCGCCAATGATCGCAACGACCGCAATGGCCGTCGCGACGGCAGGCGGCCCGGTGGCCAGAACAACGGCTTCGCCAAGAAGCGTTTTGGTGACAAGCCGGCCTTTGCGGGTGCAAGCGAGCGCAAGCCGGAAGGCGCCAAGGCCTTCAAGGGCAACAACAAGCGCCGCTTCGGCGGCAAGCGGCCCGCGGCGCGGGCTGCGTGATCAGACGAACCGGTCAGGCTCGTCGAGCCTGGCTTGATTGCTGACGATTGTATATGAGGACGGCCGGGGCAATGCTTCGGCCGTCCTTTTCGTTTAGGGCTGCCCGGTAATTGCCTTCACCCACACGACGATCCGCTGCGCCAGGAAAGCCGTGGTCGAGGGCGACAGCGCGTCGCCGGCAATGACGTGGTCGTCCGGATCGCCATTGTCGTCGACGGGCACCAGTTCATGCGGTGCGCCCCAGCGGCCGGCGATTTCGCGGGTGCGATCCTGGCGCACCACCTTGTCGGAATCCGAGAAGATGAACAGCGCCGGTATGGTTGCCTTCTCCACAGGCGCTGCGTAGGCAAGGTTGGTCAGCGCCGCCATCGGTAGCACGGCTGCCATTGGATATGTGTGGGTCCAGAGTTTCTCGTGCAGCGCGTTGCGGATCGGAAAGCTGCGCTCCTTGCCGCCGACGAACTCGGCGATCTGCCTGCCCCAGGGCATGGTCAGCAGCTCGGCGCCTGAAGCCCTGATGCCAAAATTCGGCGAGATGAATGCGATTGCAGCGACGCCGTCCGATGCGCCAGGCTCAGTCGCCGCCCATGCCGCCAGCGATCCACCGGTCGAGGTGCCGATGACGATCACCTTGTCGCCGATGGCCCGGCCGATGGCGAGCGCCTCCTCATAGTCGTTGATCCAGGCATTGACGCTGCCTTGCGCCATAGCAGCGCCGTCCTGCCCATGACCGGTGAGGCGGGTGTAGAAAAGGTTGGCGTCGAGTTGGTCGGCGACCTCGTCGGCCAGCGGGCGAACCTCGCCCTTCGATGCCGAAAAGCCATGGATATAGACGATCGCCAATGGCGTCCTGGCGTGAACCATCGGATCGGCCCAGATGATTTCTTTCTCGAGCCCGTCGCGGACGTTGGGCACGGCAGCCTCTTCACGCGCGATATATGCTTGCGGATCGTCGCCGATCACCTTGGGGTCGAAGCTGATTGTTGTGTCGACGGGAACGCGCGGACCAAGCAGGAAGGCCAGGACAAGGATGATGACGACGCCCAGCACCGCAAGCACGATCCGCCGCCCCATCTCAGACTCCATGACAATTCTAAAGCTATGGCGGCCGGTGCAGTCAGGCAACAGCCGGGGCTGTGGACAGCTATTCGTTCGGCGGCTTGCGGTCGAAATTCAGCGGCCGCCCTGTCCAGCGGGTCGCCGTGCTGATGAACCACCGGCAGACTGGCCTTGGCAGCAGTGCCAGCAACTTCAGCCCCCAGCTCAGCCGGTGAGGGAAGGTAACCTCGAAGCCGCCATGCTCGATGCCGCGCAGCAGGCGGCGCGAGGCGCGGTTGACCGGCATCAGCCCCGGCATCGGCAGCATGTTCTTTTCCGTCAGCGGGGTGTCGATGAAGCCCGGATTCATCACCTGGATCCGGACATTCATCTTGTCGAAATCGTATTTCAGCGACTCGGCTAGGATGTTGATCGCCGCCTTCGAGCCGCCATAGGCCGCCGTGGTCGGCCAGCCGAAATAGGCGGTAACCGATCCGACAAGCACGATATGGCCGCGCGCACGGATGCGCATGCGCTCCATGAGCGGGACGAGGCCATTGATGATACCGAAATAGTTGACCTCGAAGGTCTGGCGAAAGTCGCGGACCCTGAGGTCTTCGCCGGGCGTGGCGATGTAGTTGCCGGCGTTGAAGACGGCGAGCACGATCGGCCCGAGCTCCTTTTCAATCGCCGCCACCGTGCTTGCCATGCGCGGCTCATCGGTGACGTCGCAAGGGTAGGCGACGACACGTCCCGGCATCTGCGCCGTCTCGACGATGAGCGCGTCGAGTGGGTCGCCGTCGAGTGCGGTGACCGCGACGACAAAGCCCTTTGCCGCGAGGTCCTTTGCCAGCGCACGGCCGATGCCGCTGCTGCCGCCGGTTATCCAGGCGACGCCGTGCTTCGGGTTGGCCCGGTAAAGTGTCATTCTGCGCCCTGCCGATCTGTCATTAGTGCTCTAGCGGTGAAAAAATCGAATGAAAAGAGCGCTTTTCCGTACTGGTTGAAATGATCGTCATCGCGCGATGTCCGGCCGCGGGAGATTGCAGTGCCCGAAATGCGACTGGACCAGGCGAATTCTTGCCTTGAAACGCACGCTTCGGGTTTCTAGGGTCTCGCCGCAGCTACATAAGGAATCCCGGATGCCCCGTTCTGTGATCGAAGCGATCGGCAACACGCCCCTGATCCGCCTCAACAAGGCCTCGGAGCAGACCGGCTGCGAGATCCTGGGCAAGGCCGAGTTCATGAACCCCGGCCAGTCGGTCAAGGATCGCGCCGGCCTGTTCATCATCCGCGACGCCGAACAGCGCGGGCTGTTGAAGCCGGGCGGCGTCATCGTCGAGGGCACGGCAGGCAATACCGGCATCGGCCTGACGCTGGTCGCCAAGGCGCTGGGCTATCGCACAGTGATCGTCATTCCCGACACCCAGAGCCAGGAAAAGAAGGACACGATCAAGCTGCTTGGCGCCGAGCTGATCGAAGTGCCGGCGGTGCCTTACAAGAACCCCAACAATTACGTGAAACTGTCGGGGCGGTTGGCCGAGCAGATGGCGAGGTCGGAGCCGAACGGCGCGATCTGGGCCAACCAGTTCGACAACGTTGCCAATCGCGACGGCCATATCCGCACCACGGCGGAAGAAATCTGGACGCAGACCGGCGGCAAGGTCGACGGTTTCGTCTCGGCGGTGGGTTCGGGCGGAACGCTGGCCGGCGTCGCCTTCGGGCTGAAGGCCAGGAGCAGCAACGTCAAGATCGCACTCGCCGATCCGCTGGGTGCGGCGCTCTATTCCTTCTACACCAGTGGCGAATTGAAGTCCGACGGCAGCTCGATCACCGAAGGGATAGGGCAGGGGCGCATCACGGCAAATCTCGATGGGTTCACGCCGGACTTCTCGTTCCAGGTGCCGGACGAGGAAGCGCTGCCGATCGTCTTCGACCTGATCCAGGAAGAAGGCCTGTGCGTCGGCGGTTCGACCGGCATCAACATTGCCGGCGCGATACGGCTGGCGCGCGAGCTTGGCCCCGGCCACACCATCGTGACCATCCTTGCCGACTATGGCACGCGCTACCAGTCGAAGCTGTTCAACCCGGAATTCCTGCGCGAGAAGAACCTGCCGGTGCCGGGCTGGATGGATGAGCGCAGCACGATTTCGGTGCCGTATGAGAAGGTCGCCTGATGGCGCAAAGAACAGAAGCGCTGTTTCGCGACGACGCCTATCTCAGAGCGGCCGACGCCACTGTTGTCGCCATCAACGAGCGCGGCGGCATCATTCTCGACCGGACCATCTTCTATGCCACATCGGGCGGCCAGCCTGGCGATACCGGCACATTAGAGCGCGCCGACGGCAGCCGCATCGCCATTGCCGCCACCATCACCGGCGAGACCAAGGACGAGATCATCCATGTGCCGGCGCCGGAGCAACCGGCACCCGAGGTCGGCGAGCAGGTGAAACTCGCCATCGGCTGGGAGCGGCGGCATCTCCTGATGCGCATGCACGCAGCTTGCCATTTGCTCACCGTCGTCTGTCCGTTTCCGATTACCGGTGCCGCGGTTTCCGAAGATGACAGCCGCGTCGACTTCGACGCTCCCGATGCCGGCTTCACCAGGGAAGACGTCACCGCCGGGCTGTTGGAGCTGGTGCGAGCCGATCATCCGATCTTCATCAGGCTGATCACCGACGAGGAACTGGCAGCCAATCCTGGCCTGATGAAATCCAAGAATGTCCGGCCGCCCGCCGGCACCGGCAAGATCCGCCTGGTCTGCATCGGCGACAACGCTTCGATCGACAGCCAGCCCTGCGGCGGCACCCATGTCAAAAGCACCGGCGAAGTCGGTGAAATCCATATCGGCAAGATCGAGAAGAAGGGCCGCGAAAACCGGCGTTTTCGCATTCGCTTCGGACCAATGCCGGTGGCTTGAACGAACCATGATCCCGAAAAGTGGAAGCCGGTTTTCGGGGAAGATCATGGTCAACAGGAAGCAATGCTTCGCCAAGGCGGAGCAGGAGAAGAACAATGGCCGATGACAGCTCTTTCACCGTCGATGCGGACTGGTTGCAGAGCCGTCTTGGCGAGCCCGGCCTGACGATCGTCGATGCATCCTGGTATCTGCCGGCGCAGAAGCGCGATGCGCGCGCCGAGTATGAGGCTGCGCATATTCCGGGCGCGCGATTCTTCGATCATGATGCGGCCTCCGATCCTGATGCCAAGCTGCCGCACACGCTGCCCTCGCCACAGCATTTCGCGCAATATGTAGGCGCCATGGGAATTTCGGCCGACGACACCATTGTCGTCTATGACGGTCCGGGTTTCTTCTCGGCGCCGCGCGCCTGGTGGATGTTCCGCGTCATGGGCGTGTTCCAGGTCTATGTGCTCGACGGCGGCTTCGACCGCTGGAAGGCGGCGGGCCGGCCGGTGACGGCGGAGCCGACCAAGATCGCGCCGAATGTGTTTCATGCCGATTTCGATGCCGCTCGCGTCGCCAGCCTTGCCGACATGCGCCGCATCGTCGAGACTGGCGAGAGCCAGATTGCGGACGCCCGAGGCGCGGGCCGCTTCACCGGCGCCGAGCCAGAGCCCCGCGCGGGTGTTCGCTCCGGCCACATGCCCGGCGCGCACAATTTGCCTTATTCGGCGCTGTCACAGGACGGCGCGCTGTTGTCGAAGGACCAGTTGCGCAAGGCCGTTGAGGATGCCGGTATCGATCTGTCGAAACCGGTCGTCACCTCTTGCGGTTCCGGCATCACGGCGGCTGTCGTCACTCTGGCGCTGGAGACGCTCGGCCACACCGACAACCGGCTCTACGACGGCTCATGGACGGAATGGGGCGGGCTGGCAGACACGCCCGTGGTGACGGGCAAGGAATGATGGCGATGGAAAATGGCGCGCTGGACGACATCGAGGTTACGGTCACGTTTCTGGAAATGCATGTGCCGCCGGCCTATTCGCCGCCGTTGCCCTACAACAGGCAGATCGCGCTGCTCAGGACCAAGGACATTCCGCTGCATTTCTACCGCTATCTGATGGATCGGGTCGGACGCAAATGGCACTGGGTCAATGTGCTGAGGCTGGACGATGACGAGCTTGCCGCCGGCATCCACCGCGAGGACCGCGACATCAGGGTGCTTTATCTCGACGGCGCGCCGGCCGGGTTCTTCGACCTCAAGCCGCATTTGCCAGAGGAAGTCGAACTCGCCTATTTCGGCATGATGGAACATGCGACCGGGCAAGGCATTGGCCGTTGGTTCCTCGGTGCGGCGATCGCCGCAGCATGGTCGTATGGGCCGAAACGGGTGACGGTGCAGACCTGCACGCTCGACCATCCGGCTGCCTTGCCGCTCTACCAGAAGCTCGGTTTTGCGCCGGTGGCGCAAAAGAAGGAGACCGTGCATCCGCTGTCGTTCGCCGAGCGCTCGGCCAGCGTCATGCGGCCGTGACTTTCTCCGACTGAAGGCCGAACCGACCGTTCATGGCGAGGAATTCCTGCTCGTGCGGACCCAGGACGAGAACTGGCGCAGGCGCCGGGTGATGCTGCGCCGCTTCGACGATTTCATCCGCTGAGCCGGCGCGGGACCTGCCCAATGCCGAAGCAGTCCGGCCTGAGACTGGCCGGGCTGCTGACAGTTGACAGGAATCGGGTGGGAAGCACCTCGGCGGGGGCATAATTTCCGGTCAACCACACCGGAGATTTAGCCATGACCGTCCAGTTCAAAGCCTTGCCGACAGAAGATGTGAGAGCGCTGCAGCGCGGCGGGCCGGACGCCTACGGGCAAACGCCGGAGCGGAAGGTTTCAGATGGCGACGGGGTGCCGTGCCGGCATTGCCTGAGAAACGTCGCCGAAGGCGATGGCTATCTGATCATGGCCTATCGGCCGTTTCCGGCGTTGCAGCCTTACGCCGAGACAGGACCGATCTTCCTGCATGCGCAGGAATGCGAACGCGCAGCCGAGACAGAAGCGCTTCCAGAGATGCTTGAGAGCAGCGACTATATCGTGCGCGGCTATGGTGCGGATGACCGCATCGTCTATGGCAGCGGCGGCGTCATTCCGACTGGCGGCATTGCGGCGCGGGCAGAGACGCTGTTTGAGCGCGCTGACATCGCCTATGTCCACGTCCGCTCGGCGCGCAACAATTGTTATCAGTGCCGCATCGAGCGTTTCTGACAAAAAGATGCCCGCCGGTGGTCTGGCGGGCAGTTGGGAACCGTGTGACGGCTCGATCCGTCAAGTTGGCATCCCTGTCTGCGCATGCTTTTCGAATTGCGGATGTGAAGCACTTCACACAGCATCGCGATCCTCGCCGGCATGGCGACGCACGCCGATGGCGGTTGGGACTTGTCGTACTCCCGTCGCATTCTCTCGGTAAAAGACCAGCGTCGATGGATTGCCGACCGCGGATGAACCGGCGGGGATCTCGATGACCGAGGAAGCGGGGCTTTGGCTCCGCTTTTTTGATGTCCGCCAGCCTGTTCAATTCCGGCGCCAGGAATTTTGCGCAAAGAAAAAGCCCGCCGGAATTGACCGACGGGCCTTCGCCGTGTGTGTGTGCGGCGTTTAGTTGAATTTATACTTCGCGCCGACGCGAACGGTCTGGAAGGAAGGCTCGTCGGTGAGGAAGCCGCCCGAGCCGAAATCTTCTTTCTCATACTGCGAATAGCGGTATTCGAGACCAAGCGTCATGTTGCTGGAAACGGCCGTTTCCAGGCCGCCACCGACCGAGAAGCCGCTCGAACCCCAGTCGGTAATGTCGCCGCCAGGCGAAGCATGCAGGTCGAAATGCTGCCAGCTGTAACCGCCGAGGACATAGGCCAGCGTCGATTCGTTGACCTTGGCGCCGATGCGGGCCAGGGCATCGAAGCCATAGTCGGCATCGCCCTTAATGGAGCCGCCGAAGAGATCCAGCTTCGAGCGAATGCCGGAATAGCGGGCATCAAGCAGCACGCCGGCGACCCATCCGCCGAAATCATGGTCGTAACCGATGCTCGCCTCGCCGAACACGCCTTCGCCACCGATGCCATCCAACTCGAGGGCACCGCCCAGCGTCAGGTCATGTACCACCGTGCCGGCGCCAAGCGCGCCGCCGACATAGAAGCCGGCCCAGTTGTAGGTCGGAGCAGCAAACGAGGCCCCGCCGCCATTCTGGGCGCCGAAGCGGTAGTTGGCCGCGATGTGGAAGGTGTGGCTGGATGGCTCGACATCCAGAGAGGTTCCCGGGCCGCCAATAATGCCGAGGTCAGCCACCGAGTCGTCGCCATAGTTGGCGTAGCGGTACTCGGTCTTAATCGTCCAGTTGCCGCGCAGCACGGTTTCCATGCCAACGCCGACGACATAGCCGCCACGGTTCTCCGTGAAATCGAGACCGTCGGCAAAGCCCGAACCCTCGAGCTTGAAATGGTTCCAGGTGTAGCCGCCGAGCACATAGCCGAGCGTATCGGGGTTCAAGAGATAGCCGGCGCGCAAGCCGACGTCGAAGCCATAAGCGTTCGTCAGGTCGATATCAGCGCCCGGAAGGCTGATCGACGGACCGATATTCCCGATGTTGGCGTCGATGAAGCCGCCAAGCAGGAAGCGCTCGGAGACCATATAGTCGTAGCCGGCGGTGATTTCGCCAAACACGCCGTTGCCGCCGATCCCGTTGAAGTCGATCACCGGGTCGACGCTGATGCGATGCACGGTGGCGCCGAAGCCGCCGCCGATGCCGACATAGGCGCCGCTCCAGTTGAAACCGGCAGGTTCTTCCACTGGCTGCACAACATCGGCGGCATGCGCTACCGATATCAAAGCCATTGCCGAAACGGCCCCGAGAAGAACGGATTTAGCAGAGATGAACATTTTAGCCCCTTAGCATAAGAACAAACCCGTCCGTGTTCTAACAGGACGCTCGCCAATATTGGAATGACAAAAATGCCACATCGGCAGGCAAAAGCACCGCCAAGCCGGGCCGTTTCGCCGTGATGTTGCCTTAGAGCCCGCAATTTGTGAGCACGCGGCCAATAAAAAACCCGCCGGCGCAACCGGCGGGTGAGGGAGGCAGAACTGCTTGAGTCGATTAAGGCGTCTGGTCAGGCAGCCAGAACCACTTTCGGTTCGACCAGCTCATAGCCGAGTGCTTCGGCGACGGCGCGATTGGTGATCTTGCCCCTGTGGACATTGAGGCCGTTGCGCAAATGGTGGTCGTCGACCAGTGCCTTCAGGCCCTTGTCGGCCAGCTGCAGGCCATAATGCAGCGTCGCGTTGTTGAGCGCGTGCGCCGAGGTCACCGGCACGGCTCCCGGCATGTTGGCGACGCAGTAGTGGATCACGCCGTCGACCTCATAGGTCGGCTCGGCATGGGTAGTGGCGTGCGAGGTCTCGAAACAGCCGCCCTGGTCGATAGCGACGTCGACCAGCACCGAGCCTTTCTTCATGCCCGACAGCATTTCGCGGGTCACCAGCTTGGGTGCAGCAGCACCCGGGATGAGCACGGCGCCGACGACGATGTCGGCCGAGAAGCATTCTTCCTCAAGCGCCTCGACTGTGGAGTAGCGGGTGTGGACGCGGCCTGTAAAGAGGTCGTCCAGCTGGCGCAGGCGCGGGATCGAGCGGTCGATGATGGTGACGTCGGCGCCGAGGCCGACCGCCATGCGGGCGGCATGCAGGCCGACGACGCCGCCGCCGAGCACGGCGACCTTGCCGGGCAGTACGCCGGGCACGCCGCCGAGCAGCACGCCGCGGCCACCATTGGCCTTCTGCAGCGCGGTCGCGCCGGCCTGGATCGACAGGCGGCCGGCAACTTCCGACATCGGCGCCAAGAGCGGCAGGCCGCCGCGGTCGTCGGTTACGGTCTCATAGGCGATTGCGGTGACGCCGGACGCGAGCAGGCCCTTGGTCTGCTCCGGATCGGGGGCCAGGTGCAGATAGGTGTAGAGGATCTGACCGTCGCGCAGCTGCGCCCATTCGTTGGGCTGCGGCTCCTTGACCTTGACGATCATGTCCGACTTGGCGAACACGTCGGCGGCGGTCCTGGCGATGGTGGCGCCGGCGGCGCGGTAGGCATTGTCATCGGCGCCGATGCCGGCGCCGGCGCCGCTTTCGACCAGCACTTCATGGCCATGCGCGACATATTCGCGGACGGAGCCCGGCGTCAGGCCGACTCGGTATTCGTGGTTCTTGATTTCCTTGGGGCAGCCGACGTGCATAGTCTTCTCCTGATCCGGCCCTTCGGGCTCGTTCCCTGTATCAAGCGAGTGAACCACGAATCGTTGCGCAGGTGTTTGCGAATGCGCTTGCGCGGGGTCACGCGTTTCGATAATCGTTGCGCGAAATCAAGGAAGTTTCGCAGGAATCACGAGCAATGCCGCTCGACAGGATCGATATCGCCATTCTCGAGGCACTGCAGAAGGATGGCCGCATACCCAATGCGGCGCTCGCCGAAAGGGTCGGCCTGTCGCAGTCGGCCTGTTCGCGCCGGCTCGACAATCTGGAGAAATCCGGCACCATCCGCGGCTATCACGCCCGGCTTTCGAATGCAGCGCTCGGCCACCAGATGACGGCGATCGTGCACATATCGCTGTCGGGACAATTCGAAAAGACGCTGTCGGATTTCGAGGCGGCGATCAAGCGCTGCCCCAATGTGCTGTCCTGCCACCTGATGTCGGGCGAATACGACTATATCCTGCGCATCGCCGCCAAGGATCTGGTCGACTATGAGCGCATCCACAAGGAGTGGCTGTCGGCGATGCCGCACGTGACCAAGATCAATTCGTCGTTTGCCCTGCGCGAGATCGTCGATCGCACGGCGATGGGCATGAAGCCGGAACTGGCCTAGCCCTGAGCAGCCTCGGTCACCAGCCTATCCATCGGAATATCGTGCGGCTGCGGGTAGATGGTGGCTATGCGCTGCAGTTCGTAGCCGACGCCGATGACCAATGGCTTGAACGGCATGGCAGCCAGCGTGCGGTCGAAGAAGCCGCCGCCATAGCCCAGGCGGTAGTTTCGCGGGTCGATGCCGACGATCGGCGAGATGACGATGTCGGGCAGCACCGGGTCGCCTTCGGCGGGGATAGGGATGTTCCAGACGCCTTTTTCCAGCCGGTCGCCAGGCACATAAGCGCGGAAGATCAGCGGCTGGCCCTTCTCGATCACGATGGGCAGCGCCGTGCGGCCGCCGCGTTCGTTGATCGACGCCATCCACGGCCGCAGGTCCGGCTCGCCGCGAAACGGCCAATAGAGGCTGACCATGCGGCCGGCAATGTCGCCGATGGTCGCGTCGAGCCCTTCGGCGATAGCCCGCGACATCGCCACCCGCGCATCGGCGGAAACCGCCAACCGTGCCGCGATCAGACGCTCGCGCTCGGCCTTGCGCCAACGGCGCACATCGGTCCAGTCGGTCAATGGCGCGCGAAATTCCGGATCGAGTTCGTGCATGAAGCAAGGCGGCGAAGAATATTGCGCCCGCCCTTTGCGATCTTTGTCATCGTCGTTGGCCATGCTTCACTCCCGTGGTTCCAGCCCCTGCAAGGCTATACCCGTCCAGGCTTGCCGACATAGGCATTCGCGACATCCGGCGACGAGTCCTGGGCAGCCTTACGCGCGGCAGTCTAGCGCGCCGCGACATTGTTGCGGTGCACAAAAATCACTAGATAAAGAGAGACAAACAGGGGTGAATGCGATGAGTGAAACCAGCCATCATGTCGTTGTCGTCGGCGCAGGGTTCGGCGGTCTCTAACTCACCCGGGCGCTGGCCGGCGCACCCGTGCGCATCACCATGATCGACAAGCGCAACCATCACCTTTTCCAGCCGCTGCTTTACCAGGTGGCGACCACCTCGCTGGCGACCTCGGAAGTTGCCTGGCCGATCCGTCATCTGCTGCGCAAGCGCGAGGACGTGACGACCCTGCTCGGCAACGTCACCGGCGTCGACCGTCCAGGCAAACGCGTGCTGCTTGAGGACGGCAGTTCTGTTCCCTACGACACGCTGGTGCTCGCCACCGGCGCGCGTCATGCTTATTTCGGCCACGACGAATGGGAGCCTTTCGCGCCCGGGCTGAAGACGCTTGAAGACGCAACCACCATTCGGCGGCGCATCCTGCTCGCCTTCGAGCAGGCCGAGCGCGAGACCGATCCGGCCAAGCGCCAGGCACTGCTGACACTGGTCATCGTCGGCGGCGGCCCGACCGGCGTGGAGCTTGCCGGCACCATTGTCGAACTCGCGCATGAAACGCTGCGCGGCGAATTCCGCAACATCGACACGCGTGAGGCGCGTGTGGTGCTGGTCGAGGCCGGAGACAGGATCCTAGCCAATTTCGCGCCAAAGCTGTCCGACTATGCGCGCAAGGCGCTGGAGCGGCGGGGCGTCACGGTCGAGCTTGGCCGCGCCGTCACGCGCCTCGATGCCGAAGGCGTCGTCTTTGGCGATACGCATCTGCAGGCGCGAACCATCCTGTGGGCCGCCGGCGTGGCGGCTTCACCCGCGGGAGAGTGGCTGGGCGCGCCGGTGGACCGGGCGGGCAGGGTAATGGTCGAGCCCGATCTGACCGTGCCGAACAGTCCTGAAATCTTCGTCATCGGCGACACCGCGCATGTCTTGCGGCCGGACGGCAAACCGGTGCCCGGCGTGGCGCCCTCGGCCAAGCAGGAGGGCAAGCATGTCGCCGCGACGATCAGGGCGCGGCTGGCCGGCGATGGCGCGCCGCGGCCTTTCCGCTACAAACATGCCGGCGACCTGGCGACGATCGGCAAGTGGGCAGCCGCGATCGATTTCGGCTCGATCAAGCTCACGGGATGGCTTGCCTGGTGGCTGTGGGGCGTGGCGCATATCTACTTCCTGATCGGTTTCCGCAACCGGCTCTCGGTGTCGCTTATTTCACCGGCCAGCGCAGCGCGCGGCTGATCACCCAGGGCGACGATGACAAGGGCTGAGGTTCTCAACCGCGGCCAAGGATATTCATCCAGCCGTCACCTTTTGCTGATCGACTGACTTCCCGATGGACATGGCCGGTTTTCGGCGCGAAGCTTCCGCCCGGGGCTGGGATCTTGTCACGTCGCTGGGAAGGAAAACCAATGCCGCATCTCAATTACCCCGTCTCCCGCCGTAGTTTTCTTGCCGGTACGGCCGCCAGCGGGGCGCTGATCATGCTCCATCCGTTTTCCGCCCGCGCGCAGGCCAATCAGGCGCATCTGAGGATCATGGAGACCACCGACATCCATGTGAATGTGCTGCCTTACGACTACTACGCCGACAAAGCCAACGACACGATGGGCCTGTCACGGACGGCCTCACTGATCGCGGCGGTGCGCAAGGAAGCCACCAATGCGATGCTGATCGACAATGGCGATCTTTTGCAGGGCAATCCGATGGGCGATTACATCGCCTATGAGAAGGGCCTCAAGGAAGGCGATCTGCATCCGATCATGAAGGGCATGAACCTGCTGGGCTATGAATGCTCGACGCTCGGCAATCACGAGTTCAATTACGGCCTGTCGTTCCTCGACAAGGTGCTGGCCGGAGCCAATTTCCCCTTCGTCTGCGCCAATCTGATCCGCGGCACCGAGCTTGCCGCCAAACCGCGCGACGACAAGCTCTACCTCAAGCCCTATGTCATCCTCGACAAGAAGATCAAGGACGGGTCGGGCGCCGAGCAGCCGATCAAGATCGGCATCATCGGCTTTGTGCCGCCGCAGATCATGGTCTGGGACCTGAAGAACCTGGAAGGCAATGTCAGGACGCGCGACATCGTCGAGGCGGCCAGGGCATGGGTGCCGCAGATCAAGGAGGAGGGCGCCGACATCGTCATCGCGCTCTCGCATTCCGGCATCGATATCAAGCAGGGCGACGGCATGGAGAACGCCTCCTTCTTCGTCGCCGGCGTCGAAGGCATCGATGCGGTGTTCACCGGCCATCAGCATCTCGTCTTCCCCGGCAAGAAGGATTTTCAGGCGCTCGAAGGCGTCGACACCGAGAAAGGCACGCTGCAGGGCAAGCCCGCCGTGATGGGCGGTTTCTGGGGCTCGCATATGGGACTGATCGATCTGCTTCTGGAACGGGACGGATCGAAATGGCGCGTAGCCTCGGCCACATCGGAGGCAAGGCCGATCTACCAGCGCGTCGACAAGGCAAACAAGCCGACGGTGGCGGACGACCAGCGCGTCGTCGATGCGCTGAAGGCGGACCATGAGGCGACACTTGCCTATGTCCGCCGACCGGTCGGCAAGACCTCGGCGCCGCTCTATTCCTATTTCGCGCTGGTCGCCGACGATCCGTCGGTGCAGATCGTCAACCAGGCGCAGAGCTGGTACCTCAAGGACATATTGAAGAGCACGCAGTGGAAGGATGTGCCGCTGCTGTCGGCGGCAGCACCCTTCAAGGCCGGCGGGCGCAACGGCGCCGACTACTATACCGACGTGCCGGTGGGCGACATCGCCATCAAGAACGTCGCCGACCTCTATCTCTATCCGAACACGGTGCGCGCCGTCGAAATCACCGGCGCGCAAGTGAAGGAATGGCTGGAAATGTCGGCCGGCATTTTCAGGAAGATCGAGCCGGGCAAGGCCGACCAGGCGCTCATCGACACCGAATTCCCGTCCTACAATTTCGATGTGATCGATGGCGTCAGCTACGGAATAGACCTGTCGCAGCTGCCGAAATACGATGCCAAGGGTGGCGTCGCCAATGCCGGCTCGAACCGCATCGTCGGCCTCAGCTTCGACGGCAAGCCTATTGATCCGGCAGCGAAATTCGTCGTCGCCACCAACAATTACCGCGCCGGCGGTGGCGGCAATTTCCCCGACATCAATGCCTCGAAGATCATCTACGAGGCGCCTGACACCAACCGCGACGTGATCGTGCGCTACGTCGTCAGCGAAGGCACGATCAATCCCTCGGCCGACGACAATTGGTCGTTCACGCCGCTGCCCGGCACCAGCGTCGTGTTCGAGACCGGCCCCAAAGCGAAGGATTTTATATCGGGAGTGAAATCGCTCAAGATCGAGCCGGCCGGCGAGGGCGAATCCGGGTTTGCGAAGTATCGCATCCTGCTTTGAGGCAACGTGCAGCTAACAGGGAAAACGAGCGGGCATACGCCCGCTCAATCACGCTTCGGATCAGGCTTTGTAGACCACTTGGCGCACGTCGATGTAGCTGGCTCTAAAGCCGGCTTCGCAATAGTGGAGATAAAATTCCCAAAGCTTCTTGAAGCGGTCGTCGAAGCCGAGCGGGACGATCTTTTCCCACGACGCCCAGAAGCGGTTGCGCCATTCGGCAAGCGTGCGGGCATAGTCGTCCGGAAAGACGCGCTCGCGCAGATGGGCAAGGCCATGGTCGCTGCCCAGCGTCTTCAGGATCGACGGCGTCGGCAGCATGCCGCCTGGGAAGACATAGCGCTGGATGAAATCCGGCCTCGCCCGATAGGTGTCGTAGGCGGCCTCGTTGATGGTGATGATCTGCAGGCCGGCGGTGCCGCCGGGCCTCAAGCACGCCTTCATCTTGCCGAAAAATACCGGCCAATATTTTTCGCCGACCGCCTCGAACATCTCGATCGAGGCGATGCGGTCGTAAGTGCCCGTTTCGTCTCGGTAATCCTGCAGCTTGATGTCGACCTTGTCAGACAGTCCCGCCTTCTGGATGCGCGCCTTGGCGAAATCGTGCTGTTCGCGGCTGATGGTCAGGCCGGTGACGCGGCAGCCGATCTCGCGCGCGGCAAATTCGGCAAAACCGCCCCAGCCGCAGCCGATCTCGAGCACATGGTCCTTCTTGCCGATGCCGGTATCCTTGGCCAGCGCGCGGTATTTGGCGGCCTGAGCGCTTTCCAGGTCGTTGGCGCCGGTCGCATAGAGCGCCGACGAATAGGTCATGCTGGGATCGAGCCATTGCTTGTAGAAGGCGTTGCCGAGATCGTAATGCGCCGAGATGTTGCGCTTCGAGCCGGTGCGGGTGTTTTCGTTGAACCAGTGGCGGATGCGCTGGACCGTGTTGATGAGCCAGTTGGCGCCGCCGGCAATGCGTTCCCCAACGGCCGAGTTGACGACGAACAGTTCGAGGAAGCTGGTTACATCAGGGCTTTCCCAGTCGCCGTCCATGTAGGATTCGGCAACGCCGATGGTGCCGCCGGAAAAGGCACGGCCGGGCAGGCGCCAGTTCTTCAACACCAGCTCGGCATCCGGCCCGGGTCCGTTGCCGCCGACAAGCACCGCCCGGCCATCCGGCATCCTCACCTTCAGCGAACCGCGCGGCAATTTCATCGCCGCCGACAGCACCATGCGCGCCTTGGCCGGCAGGCCCTTGACCATCTCGGCGAAATTGAGTTCGTCCAGCCTGATGGCGTCGCCGAAGCCTTTGTATTCCCTGACAGCCATCTCACACCCCCCTGGACTTCCGCGGGGGCGGCGCAAGATCTGCCGGCCTCCACATCCTCCACTTTCATTCGCCATGCGCGAACGCCGTAGCCTGCGTGAATTTTCCCCACAATCTTCCATGGCATTGGCCGAAACTTCAAGAGGCAAGCTTCGTGCGGCGCTGGCCCAGCTTGCCGGCCTGAGGCCAGAATCCGCGGGAGAGCGCGGCCCTCGGCGAAATCGCTATGGTTACGAACAGCCACATACGTTAGTTTCAGCCATGCGTTATGTCATCGTCATCGTCGCCATCGCCTTTTTCCTGATCTGGGACGGCCTCTACAATCAGGGCCGCTATCTCGACACGACGGTCAGGGAGATGTCGCGCGTCGTGCGCTACGTCACCGGCAAAGCCTAGCTTTTTGCGCCTCTGCAAAGTCGCCTGCCGGCATTGCCGGGCGCGACATCGTGGCGGTTGACGCGACGGTCCCGCTCACACAAAACATGCCGCAAATCGAACGTGGAGGCAGGCGTGATCCGGCATATCGTTTTCTTCAGCGCGCGGCGCAAGGACGATGTCGAGGCCGTGCGCACGGGCTTGCTCACACTGGGCAAGATCCCGCATTCAAGCCTCTTCGAGGTGACGCTCAACACCAAGGTCGATCCGCTGTCGGATGCGATCGACGTGGTCGTCTATGCCGAGTTCGAGGACGATGCCGCGCTTGCCGCATACAAGGCGCACCCGCTCTATGCCGAGACGACCAGCCGGGTCAAACCCTTGCGCGAATTGCGCTATTCGGCCGATATCGTGGCGACGGCCTGATCGGGCCGGCAAGAGGCCTTGAACCAATTTCGGGAATGATGCACACCGCGCCGGCATGACCAGCACGACCCATCCGCTTGACCATCTGGTGCTGCCGACGGCGAGCCTCGCCGTGGCGCGGGCGCGGCTGACATCGCTTGGCTTCATCGTCGCGCCAACCGGCGTTCATCCCTTCGGCACCGAAAATTGCTGCGTCTTCCTTGCCGACGGCACCTATCTCGAACCGCTGGCGGTTGGGAATGAACAGGTGGCAGCGAGTGCGATCGCCGGCGGCAATGTCTTTGTCGCCCGCGACCGGCTCTATCGCGCCAGCCTGGGCGATGAGGGCTTTTCCGCCGTGGTGCTGGCCACCGATGATGCCGATGCGGATCATGCGCGCTATGTCTCGGCCGGTCTGTCGGCGGGGGACGTGCTGAGCTTTTCCCGCGCCTTCACCGACACGGCCGGAAAGAGCGACATGGCCTCGTTCAAACTGGCTTTCGCCGCCGGCGCCGAGACGATGGACGCCTTTCTGTTCGCTTGCGAGCGGATCAACGCCCCTCAAATCGACCGTACGGCACTGCAGGCCCATGCCAACGGCGTGACCGGCATTGCCGAAATCGTCGCGGTCAGCGACGCGCCTTCCACGCAGATCAGCCTGATCTCGACAGTGGTTGGCCCGGAGCAGCAGAGCAGCGCGGTCTTCGACCTGCCGAATGCGCGTCTGACCGTTCTGGATCCTGCGGCTTTCACCGCGCGCTTCGACATTCCGGCCGGTGCGCCGACAAGAGTTCGCTTCGCCGCGATTGTCTTTTCAGTCCGCAGTGTCGGCGCTGTCGCGAGGCTGCTTGCAGACAACGCCGTCGGGCACGATATAGCGGGCAACGAAATCGTCGTGCAGCCGGCATCCGGACAGGGCGCGGCTTTCATCTTCCGGGAGACCCCATGAGCAAGCCGCAAGGGCCCAATTCGCTGGCGCCGAATTCGTCGGTAACCGTCGGCAACGTCGTCTTCGACAACAGCGGGCCCTTGGCGTTGATCGCCGGCCCGTGCCAGTTCGAATCGCGCCAGCACGCTTTCGACATGGCCGGCGCGCTGAAGGAACTGAGCGGCAAGCTCGGCATCGGCCTCGTCTACAAGACCAGCTACGACAAGGCCAACCGCACCTCGCTGTCGGCAACGCGCGGCGCCGGCATGGACGCGGCGCTTCCGGTGTTCGACGAGTTGCGCAAGGAATTTTCGGTTCCCATTCTGACCGATGTCCACACCGAGGAGCAGTGCGCGATCGTCGCACACCATGTCGATGTGCTGCAGATTCCGGCGTTCCTGTCGCGCCAGACCGACATGCTGGTCGCCGCCGCCAAGACCGGCAAGGTGATCAACGTCAAGAAGGGGCAATTCCTGGCGCCTTGGGATATGAAGAACGTGGTGGCCAAGATCACCGGTTCGGGCAACCTCAATGTGCTGACCACCGAGCGCGGCGCGTCTTTCGGCTACAACACGCTGGTGTCGGACATGCGGGCCTTGCCTGTGATGGCCGAGATCGGCGCGCCGGTGATTTTCGACGCCACCCATTCGGTGCAGCAGCCAGGCGGGCAGGGCGGTTCCTCCGGTGGAGAGCGCCGCTTTGTCGAGACGCTGGCGCGGGCTGCCGTTGCCGTCGGCGTCGCCGGCGTGTTCATAGAGACCCACCAGGATCCCGACAATTCGACCTCCTCCGACGGGCCCAACATGCTGCCACTGAAGGACATGCCGGCGCTGCTCGAAAGACTGATGGCGTTCGACCGCATCGCCAAGAATGCTGCTGACCTGAACCGAGGCTGATGGTTTCGGCTATGGCGCGCGCGCTGCCCTGCTTGTGGAAGGCATAAGCCGGCTGTAGGCTCGCTGCTGCAAATGAGCGTCTTGGCAGGAGGAAGCCATGTCCGTCGCCCGCGTCACCGAAATCACGTCGTCGTCGAAAAAGAGCTTTCAGGACGCCATCGAGAAGGGGATTGAGCGCGCCTCAAAGACCCTGAAGAACGTCGAAGGCGCCTGGATCCAGGACCAGAAGATCGTCGTCGAGGACGGCAGGATCGCGGCCTATCGCGTCAACATGAAGGTGACGTTCATCCTCGCGGAGTAACCGCCCGCCGCTCGAAAAAACGGGAACTTTCGCCCGCGCCCCTCATTGTCAAAGTATCGATCAACGACATGAGGAGCAGCAGCCATGACCACCCAGACAGGCCACACCGAAGCCATCGCCGCTTCGCGCGTCATCGGCACGTCGGTCTACAACACCGAAGGCACGAGCATCGGCAGCATCGAGGACATCATGCTCGACAAGACGTCGAACGGCATCATGTTCGCGGTGATCGGGTTCGGTGGATTTCTCGGCATTGGCGAGAAGTATCACGCCATTCCGTGGGCGAGCCTCGACTATGACGAGGACAAGGGCGGCTATGTCGTGCCGTTCTCGAAGGAGCAGCTGAAGGCAGCACCCGCCTATTCGATCAATGAACTGGCCGGCGCCGATGGCGAGGCCGCACGTGATGCTTCCTATGATTACTACAAGGTCACGCCGTATTGGCATTGATCAGCTGCGCTGACGCCTGACGTGAAAAGGCCCCCGAAATTCCGAAACGGGGGCCTTTTCAGTGCAACCCAACAGTTTCTAAATTATTCTGCTGCGTAAAGCGTGGACAGCTGCGTCGCCGCCTTTGGCGGCTGCTGCGTATCGCACGACGTCAGGAACGCCGCCGCGATCAGGAACAAACTCACGATACCGCTCAACTCGGACATGGCGAAACTCCTCCTGTTTCGCCCCGCGCATCACCATCCTAGTCGACACAGAGATTGTTATCTCTGAATTATGATGACGTGGTGTTGTCGAACGTGATCCGAGGCATGCTCAGCCGAGGAGTCCGGCATTCTTGACCGCCTTGAAAACCTTCTCATGCCAGGCGATCCGATCCGCTTCGCCATTGGCCGGCGTGGTCGAATTGGCGTTGCCGACGTTGATCGCGCGCGAGATCTTTTTAATCAGGCCGGCATCGGCAAAGGCATTGCAGCCTGACCCTTTCCATTCGGCGCAAGCTGCGAGCAGCGAAATCTGTGGATCCTCGATCAGTTCAGGATGATTGGCGAGTTCAACCTTGGCGAGCTTGCCCTTGGCCGTGTACGCGTCGCGCCCGGTGGTCTGGAACGTACCGCCGCCGCGGAAATTGAAGCCGTCCAACGTTCCTTTCACATTGCCCATCCGCCCGCCATAGGCCCAGTCGCCCAGGGCTTGCGGCTTGCGCAGCAGGTTGTCCTCGATCCACTGATCGGTCTTGCCCGCGGCTCGCGACCTCCATGCTTTCCGGATTGCCGCCACGGTCGTGTAGGTCAGGGATTCGCGAATGAGGGTGAAGCCACCGGTTTCCATCGCCGCTTGAGCGAAGAAATGCATCAGCCGATCATAATTGTTGCACACGCCATGATCGCCAAGTGTCTTGAGGCCCTTGTCGGAGGTAAAGGCGCCGATGTAACCGTCATAGATTGTTCGCTTGGAACCGCTTGCCGGTCTCGGCGCGAATTTCTGGAAGACCGCTGCCGGCAAACCCTTGTTCGGATCGCCCGCAACCGCTTCGAGCACGCTCTCGACACTCTCGGTCGACAGCACCGGTTCGCCTTCGACGACCACCGAAGCATTGGGAATTCGCTTGCCGTTGCTTTTCGGGAAGCCACCGCCGGCAAAGGTTTTCAGATCGTCAATGAGGGCGATTACGCGTGTCCGGCTCTCCGTGAAATCCATGTCGGAAAGCGGACCACTCACCTTCTTCGTCGGGTTGATGCATCCGACGCTGGACAGGAAATTGACGCCCGGATGGATCAGGATTTCGGTGCGCTTGTTGGTCTTCAGCAGTTCGAGTCCAGGTTTGGGTGGCGTCTTGGCGCCAGTGTAGCCTATGGTCACATATTTGCCTCCGGCCTGTGTCGCCAGTGGATAGGTGCCGGGCTCGATGCGCCTGCCATTGTCTTCTTTGGAATTGTCGCCAGGGCCGCGAGATTCACACACGAACCCCGATAGACCCGTTACTGCCGTGCCGTTGTGGAAGACTTTATAGGTACCAACTGTCCTGCGTCGGGTGCCCCTCATATGCTCGACTTTGCGGCTAATAAGAAGTTCCCAGCCAGTGCCTGAAATCGCTGCCATTGCCGCCTCCCCAAAGAGTTCAAGTTTGTTGATTTCACTGTGGTCGCCAAATAGTTCGCGTTGTAGATGTGACGCTAACATCTTCGAATTCTCTGCATTGTGAAGTTTGTCACGTTGGCGGTAGCCTCTTTTGAAGCATCTGCTGGAGTTTGCGTGCCGCCTGGTATTTTGTGATAAGGGATTGCCGCAATCAAAGGGGAGGGGCACCCGCCCCATGCGGCGCCAGACATATGACGTCAGGGCGGGCTGTTTGCGTTCAGATGGCGTCGCCCATGCCCCACGGCCTGAGCGCATGGGGCGATCGTCACTATTATTTCATGCCATTCCTGATTGCCTTTTGCGGCACTTTGGCTAAGAGGGGCGCGACGCTTTCAATCGATCAATCGGGGACATCGCAATGACCGCCATCATCGACATTGTCGGGCGTGAAATCCTGGACAGCCGTGGAAATCCGACCGTCGAGGTCGACGTCGTTCTCGAAGACGGCTCAATGGGCCGCGCCGCGGTGCCGTCGGGCGCGTCGACCGGCGCGCATGAGGCCGTCGAACTGCGCGACGGTGGCGCCCGCTATCTCGGCAAGGGCGTGCTCAAGGCGGTCGAGGCCGTCAATGGCGAGCTGTTCGAGGCGATCGGCGGCATGCAAGCCGAAAACCAGATCCACATCGATCAGACCATGATCGAGCTCGACGGCACGCCCAACAAGAGCCGGCTCGGCGCCAACGCCATCCTCGGCGTCTCGCTGGCGGTCGCCAAGGCCGCGGCGGAAGCCGCCGGACTGCCGCTTTACCGCTATGTCGGCGGCACCAAGGCGCATTTGCTGCCGGTGCCCATGATGAACATCATCAATGGCGGCGCGCATGCCGACAATCCGATCGATTTCCAGGAATTCATGATCCTGCCGGTCGGCGCGCCGACTTTGCGCGAAGGCGTGCGCTGGGGCTCGGAAATCTTCCACACGCTGCGCAAGAAGCTCAAGGATGCCGGCCACAACACCAATGTCGGCGACGAAGGCGGCTTCGCGCCCAATCTGAAGAGTGCGCCGGTGGCGCTCGATTTCATCATGGAATCAATCGAGAAGGCCGGCTTCAAGCCGGGCGAAGAGATCGCGCTCGGTCTCGACTGTGCGGCGACCGAATTCTTCAAGGACGGCAATTACGTCTATGAGGGCGAGAAGAAGACCCGCGATCCGAAGGCGCAGGCCAAGTACCTGGCCAAGCTCGCCGCCGACTATCCGATCATCTCGATCGAGGACGGCCTGGCCGAGGACGACTGGGAGGGCTGGAAGTACCTGACCGATTTGATCGGCAACAAGACGCAGCTGGTTGGCGACGACCTCTTCGTCACCAACACGGCGCGGCTGCGCGACGGCATCCGCATGGGTGTCGCCAATTCGATCCTGGTCAAGGTCAACCAGATCGGCTCGCTTACCGAAACGCTCGACGCTGTCGAGACCGCGCATAAGGCAGGCTACACCGCAGTCATGTCGCACCGTTCGGGCGAAACCGAGGATTCGACCATCGCCGACCTCGCCGTCGCCACCAATTGCGGGCAGATCAAGACCGGTTCGCTGTCGCGCTCGGATCGCATGGCCAAGTACAACCAGCTGATCCGCATCGAGGAAGAGCTCGGCAAGCAGGCGCGCTACGCTGGCAAGTCGGTGGTCAAAGCCTAAATTCTGCCGAACTGGCGAAAACGATGGAAGGGCGGGATTTTCCCGCCCTTTTTCGTTGCGGCCGCTGGCTAATGCACCTGTCCGTAACCGTCCATTAAGCACAATCGAGCGACAAATGGCGGTCAAAGGATTGCGACCATGTGGACACGCCAGCACAAGCAGAGAAACACCGGCCGGCTGATCATCCCGTCGCTTTGCGTGGCGTTCCTGGCCTATTTCGGCTTCCATGCCTATCATGGCGAGTTCGGCATCAATTCCAAATATCAGCTCGAAGCGCAGACCATCGAATTGCAGGCCAAGTACGATGCCATCAAGGCGCGCCGGATCGATCTGGAGCGGCGCGTCCAGCTGATGCATGAGGGCACGCTTGAAAAGGATATGCTCGACGAGCAGGCACGCCGGGCGCTCAATCTGTCCCAGCCCGATGAAATCACCATCATGCTGCCGGCCAATTCGAAATAACCTAATTTCGGTTAATCGCTTTTATTTCCAATGATTCTAGGCGTTTAGATGCATGCCAGCCATGCGTTTTTCTGCATGGCGAAACGCGGTCTCGCATGTTAGCTTCCTTCCAATCGGTGGGGAGGAGCTGATCCTCCCCGGAGCAGACATGGTCTGCTTTAGTGTCCGCAAAGAGACGCCAACAGGGAGTGATGCATGGCCACCGCCGCCAAAAAAGCGCCTGCCAAATCCGTTAAATCGACATCCGCCAAATCAACCGGGCTTTCCGCCCCCAAGCCGGCCGACTTCACCAAGGACGAGGAGCTTGCCGCCTACCGGCACATGCTGCTTATCCGCCGCTTCGAGGAAAAGGCCGGCCAGCTCTACGGCATGGGCTTTATCGGCGGCTTCTGCCACCTCTATATCGGCCAGGAAGCGGTCGTCACCGGCATGAAGATGTCGCTGATCAACGGCGACCAGATGATCACCGCCTATCGCGACCATGGCCACATGCTGGCGATGGAACTGTCACCGCGGGGCGTCATGGCAGAGCTGACCGGACGCCGTGGTGGCCTGTCGAGGGGCAAGGGTGGCTCCATGCACATGTTCTCCAAGGAGAAGCATTTTTACGGCGGCCACGGCATTGTCGGCGCGCAGGTCTCGCTCGGCACCGGTCTCGCCTTCGCCAACCGCTACCGCGACAACAACAATGTGTCGCTGACCTATTTCGGCGATGGCGCTGCCAATCAGGGTCAGGTCTATGAAAGCTTCAACATGGCCTCGCTGTGGAAGCTGCCGGTGATCTACATCATCGAGAACAACCGCTACGCCATGGGCACTTCGGTGTCGCGCTCGTCGGCCGAAACCAATTTTTCGCATCGCGGCGCCTCGTTCAAGATTCCCGGCATTCAGGTCGACGGCATGGATGTGCGTGCGGTCAAATCCGCCGGCGATCAGGCGACCGAATGGTGCCGTGCCGGCAACGGTCCGATCATCCTCGAGATGCAGACCTATCGCTATCGCGGTCACTCGATGTCGGATCCCGCGAAATACCGCTCCAAGGAAGAAGTGCAGAAGATGCGCTCGGATCATGATCCGATCGAGCAGGTCAAGGTGCGGCTGACGGCCAAGAAGTGGGCGACCGAGGACGAACTCAAGAACATCGACAAGGAAGTCCGCGACATCGTCGCCGACGCCGCCGAATTTGCCCAGCACGACGCAGAGCCGGATCCGTCCGAGCTCTGGACCGACATCGTATTGTAACGGGAGGGCAAGGACATGCCGATCGAAATTCTCATGCCCGCTCTCTCGCCGACCATGGAAGAGGGCAATCTTTCCAAATGGTTGAAGAACGAGGGCGACAAGGTCGTCGCCGGTGATGTCATCGCCGAGATCGAAACCGACAAGGCGACGATGGAAGTCGAGGCCGTCGATGAAGGCACGATCGGCAAGATCGTGGTTCCCGCCGGCACCGAAGGCGTCAAGGTCAATGCGGTGATCGCCGTGTTGCTGCAGGACGGCGAAAGTGCAGGCGATGTCGAAAAGAGCGGCCAGCCTGCCTCAACCCAGGATGCCGTTTCCGCTGGCGGTCAGCGGACCGATGCAGCCGAGGAAGGTTCAAAAGCGGCTCCCCAGGATGCCGGCGAGGCTCCGAAGGCAGTTCCCGCCGCTCCGGCAGCCAAACCTGCCGCCGATCCGGATATTCCCGCCGGCACCGAGATGGTCTCGACCACGGTGCGCGAGGCCTTGCGCGATGCCATGGCCGAGGAAATGCGCCGCGACGGCGATGTCTTCGTCATGGGCGAGGAGGTCGCGGAATACCAGGGCGCCTACAAGATCACGCAAGGCCTGCTGCAGGAATTCGGGCCGCGCCGCGTGGTCGACACGCCGATCACCGAGCATGGCTTTGCCGGCGTCGGCGTCGGTGCGGCAATGGCCGGCCTGAAGCCGATCGTCGAATTCATGACCTTTAATTTCGCCATGCAAGCGATCGACCAGATCATCAACTCCGCCGCCAAGACGCTCTATATGTCGGGCGGCCAGATGGGCGCGCCGATCGTGTTCCGCGGCCCGAACGGGGCTGCCGCCCGCGTCGGCGCCCAGCATTCGCAGTGCTATGCCGCCTGGTACAGCCATATTCCCGGCCTGAAAGTGGTGATGCCGTACACGGCTGCCGATGCCAAGGGCCTGCTCAAGGCGGCGATCCGCGATCCGAACCCGGTCATCTTCCTCGAGAACGAAATCCTCTACGGCCAGTCCTTCGACGTGCCGAAGCTTGACGATTTCGTGCTGCCGATCGGCAAGGCGCGCATTCACAAGCAGGGCAAGGACGTCACCATCGTCTCGTTCGGCATCGGCATGACCTATGCCATCAAGGCGGAAGCCGAGCTGCGCGGCATGGGCATCGATGCCGAGATCATCGATCTCAGGACCATCCGTCCGCTCGACCTCGACACCGTCATTGCCTCGGTGAAGAAGACCAACCGCTTGATCGTGGTCGAAGAAGGTTTCCCGCAAAGCTCGGTCGGCGACCACATCGCCAACCAGGTGTCGCAGCGCGCCTTCGATTTCCTCGACGCGCCGGTCATCACCATCGCCGGCAAGGACGTGCCGATGCCCTATGCGGCGAACCTCGAAAAGCTGGCCTTGCCCAATGTCGGCGAGGTCATCGAGGCGGTCAAAGCCGTCACGTATCGCTGAGCCGGTCGGGAGGACATCATGCCAATCAACATCACCATGCCGGCGCTCTCGCCCACGATGGAAGAGGGCAATCTTTCCAAGTGGCTGGTCAAGGAGGGCGACAAGGTTTCGCCGGGCGACGTGATCGCCGAGATCGAGACCGACAAGGCGACGATGGAAGTCGAGGCCGTCGATGAGGGCACGGTTGCCAAGCTCGTCGTTCCGGCCGGCACCGAAGGCGTCAAGGTCAATGCTCTGATCGCCATTCTGGCTGGCGAAGGCGAGGATGCAGGGGCGGCGGCAAAGGGCGGCGGCGATGCCGCGCCCGCGAAAGCCGATGCCAAACAGGATAAGGCGTCAATCTCCCCACCCGTGGGGGAGATGTCGACGAAGTCGACAGAGGGGGGCGCTGTCCCGCCGACCTCTCAGTCTGTCGCGCCCCCCTCTGGCCTGCCGGCCATCTCCCCCACAAAGGGGGAGATCAGCCAATCGTCAGGCGAGCGCACTTTCGCCTCGCCGCTGGCGCGGCGCATAGCCAAAGACGCCGGCGTCGATGTGTCCGCCGTGAGTGGCACCGGCCCGCATGGCCGTGTCGTCAAGGCCGATGTCGAGGCGGCGATCGCCGGCGGTGGCGCCAAGGCCGCGCCGGCCGCGAAAGCCGCACCTGCCGGCGCTCCGGCACCTGCGGCTCCGGCTGCGGCACCCAAGGCGATGTCGGACGAACAGGTGCTGAAGCTGTTTGCCGAAGGGTCCTACGAGCTCGTCCCGCACGACAATATGCGCAAGACCATTGCGCGCCGCCTGGTCGAGGCCAAGACCACCATCCCGCATTTCTACCTGACGCTCGACTGCGAGCTCGATGCCCTGCTGGCGCTGCGCACACAGATCAATGCGGCGGCTCCGATGAAGAAGACCGACAAGGGCGAAGTGCCCGTCTACAAGCTGTCGGTCAACGACATGGTGATCAAGGCGATGGCGATGGCGCTGATGGCGGTGCCGGATGCCAATGCGTCGTGGACCGAAAGCGCCATGGTCAAGCACAAGCACGCCGATGTCGGCGTTGCCGTGTCGATCCCCGGCGGCCTGATCACGCCGATCATCCGCCACGCCGACGAAAAGACGCTGTCCACTATCTCCAACGAGATGAAGGATCTGGCGAGCCGTGCGCGCAGCCGCAAGCTGAAGCCTGAGGAATATCAGGGCGGCACGACGGCTGTCTCCAATCTCGGCATGTTCGGCATCAAGGACTTTGCCGCCGTCATCAACCCGCCGCATGCGACGATCCTGGCGGTGGGTGCCGGCGAGCAGCGGCCGGTGGTCAAGAATGGCGAGATCAGAATCGCCAATATCATGTCGGTGACGCTGTCGACCGATCACCGCGCCGTCGACGGTGCGCTCGGCGCCGAACTTCTGGTCGCCTTCAAGCGCATGATCGAAAATCCGATGGGCATGCTGGTCTAGGAAGGAAAAAGGCTGTGCGGAAATTCGTCACCAGCCTTTTCGCCCTGATCCTTTCCGGCCTGGCCGGCGGGCTGGTGGCGCTGTGGCTGGCAATCGTCACCAATGCGAATTCCGAATACATCCTTGTCTTCATGGTTTCGGCGCTGGTCTCTATCGTTGCGACGGTGGCGTTTTTCATCGCGCAATTGGTGCCAAACCCACAAAGGGCGATCAATCTGGCGGGGCTTGTTGGGGTTGCGTTATTCGTGCTGGCCGGGATCGGGCTGATTGCCTGGATGTTCTCTCAGCCGCCGGGCAAAGCCCAGTGGTCGGGCGATCTCCCCGTTGTCGCCGGTCTGATTTTGCCAAGCATCGCCACGGTTATCGTGCAGTGGCTGTTCGTGGGATGGCGCGTGCGGCGCGGGCTTAAGGCGGAGGCGGGTGCGGGTGCATGAAGACGATCCTCTGCTACGGCGATTCCCTGACCTGGGGCTATGACGCGGCAAGCCTCGGGCGCCATGCGCTGGAGGATCGCTGGCCGAGCGTGCTCAAGGCGGCGCTGGGCGACGATGATATCGAAGTCATTGCCGAAGGTCTGAACGGCCGCACCACGGCTTTCGACGATCACCTGGCTGGTGCCGACCGCAATGGCGCCAAGGTGCTGCCGACGATCCTGACCAGCCATGCGCCGCTCGACCTGATCATCATCATGCTCGGCGCCAACGACATGAAGCCCTGGATCCACGGCAATCCGGTCGCGGCCAAGCAGGGCGTGCAGCGGCTGATCGACATCGTGCGCGGCCACGATTATCCGTTCGACTGGGCCGCGCCGCAAATCCTGATCGTTGCGCCACCAGCGGTCAGCCGCACCGACAATGCCGAGTTCAAGGAAATGTTTGCCGGCGGCGACGAGGCCTCGAAGCGGCTGGCGCCGCAATATTCCGCGCTCGCCGACGAGGCCGGCTGCGGCTTTTTCGATGCCGGCACGGTGGCCGAGACCACACCGATCGACGGGGTCCATCTCGATGCCGAAAACACGCGCAATATAGGTGACGCATTGGCGCCATTGGTGCGTGTGATGCTGGAACTCTAGAGAAAATCAGGGAGAAACCCCGTGGCTGAATCCTACGACGTCATAATCATCGGCTCAGGCCCCGGCGGCTATGTCACGGCGGTGCGCTCCGCCCAGCTCGGCTTCAAGACGGCGATCGTCGAGCGCGAGCATCTCGGCGGAATCTGCCTCAACTGGGGCTGCATCCCGACCAAGGCGCTGCTGCGCTCGGCCGAGATCATGCACTATTCCGATCATCTGAAGGACTACGGCCTGAAGCTCGAAGGCGGCAAGGTCAGCGCCGACACGGCCGCTGTCGTCGACCGCTCGCGCAAAGTGTCGTTGAGGCTCAATGGCGGCGTCGCCTTCCTGATGAAGAAGAACAAGGTCGACGTCATCTGGGGCGAGGCGAAGCTCTCCAAGCCCGGTGAGATCGTCGTTTCCAAGACGGCCAAGAAACCGATGGAGCCGCAGCCGCCGGTGCCCAAGGGCGTCAAGGGCGAGGGGACCTACACCGCCAAGCACATCATTCTCGCCACCGGCGCCCGGCCGCGCGCGCTGCCCGGCATCGAGCCGGACGGCAAACTGATCTGGACCTATTTTGAAGCGATGGTGCCGAAGGAGATGCCGAAATCGCTGCTGGTCATGGGTTCGGGCGCCATTGGCATCGAGTTCGCCTCCTTCTATCGCACCATGGGCGCCGAGGTGACGGTGGTCGAGCTTTTGCCGGCGGTGATGCCGGTCGAGGATGCCGAGGTCTCGAAATTCGCGCAGAAGCAGTTCGAGAAGCAGGGCATGAAAATCATCCTCGAGGCCAAGGTGACCAAGGTCGAGAAGGGTGCCAACTCGATCACCGCCCATGTCGAGATGAAGGACGGCAAGGTCGAGAAGATCACCGCCGACCGCATGATCTCGGCCGTCGGCGTGCAGGGCAACATCGATAATCTCGGCCTCGAGACGCTCGGCGTGAAGACCGATCGCGGCTGCGTCGTCATTGACGGCTATGGCAAGACCAACGTTCCCGGCATCTACGCTATCGGCGATGTAGCCGGACCGCCTATGCTTGCCCACAAGGCCGAGCATGAAGGCGTGGTGTGTATCGAAAAGATCGCCAATTTCCCCGGCGTGCATGCGACAGACAAGCTGAAGATCCCGGGCTGCACCTATTGCAACCCCCAGGTCGCATCGGTCGGGCTCACCGAAGCCAAGGCCAAGGCCGAAGGCAAGGACATTCGTGTCGGCCGCTTCCAGTTCGGCGCCAACGGCAAGGCGATCGCGCTTGGCGAGGACCAGGGCTTCATCAAGACCGTCTTCGACAAGAAGACCGGCCAGCTGCTCGGCGCGCATATGGTCGGCGCCGAGGTGACGGAGCTGATCCAGGGCTTTGTCGTGGCGATGAACCTGGAGACCACCGAGGAAGAACTGATGCACACCATCTTCCCGCATCCGACGCTGTCGGAGATGATGAAGGAAAGCGTGCTTGATGCCTATGGCCGTGCGCTCAACGCGTGATAAATTGCTGCCGCGAGACTCAGACGCATGCGCCGGAGGAACCTTACGGCAAGACAGTTCGTTTCCGGATGCATTTTCACCTGACACTGGAGGAGTTGGCATATGGACGTGAATGGCGTGGGCTGGATTGCGGCCATCATCATCGGCGGTTTGGCCGGGTGGCTGGCCGAGATGGTCATGAAGAGCAATACCGGCGTCTTGATGAACATCATTATGGGCATTGTCGGCGCGGTGGTGCTGAACGCAATTCTCAGGGCGCTCAACATCGAACCCTTCGGTGTCGGCTGGCTCGCCTACCTGATCACCGGCTTCATCGGCGCCTGCCTGCTGATCTTTGCCGGGCGGCTGATACGCCGCTAGACTACCGCTATGCGAAAAAGGCTGTGGCGGCATGCGCCGCCGCGGCCTTTTTCTTTGCACCGAAAAGTCCTAGATGACGTCAGAAGGGCGAATGCCGACGGGCAGACGCCAACAAGTCAGGTTTGAGATGGTCACCGTCCTCGACACGATCGCCAACGCGCCGCGCCTGCGGCACCCCGAGAAGGCGCACAAGCCTGATCAGGACGTGCTGCGCAAACCCGACTGGATCCGCGTCAAGGCGCCGATGTCCAAGGGCTATGCCGAAACCCGCGAGATCGTGAAGTCGCACAAGCTGGTCACGGTGTGCGAAGAGGCCGGCTGCCCCAATATCGGCGAGTGCTGGGAAAAGAAGCACGCCACCTTCATGATCATGGGCGAGATCTGCACGCGCGCCTGCGCGTTCTGCAATGTTGCCACCGGCATTCCGACCGCGCTCGATGCCGATGAGCCGGCGCGTGTCGCGCATGCCGTAAAGCAGATGGGGCTGACCCATGTCGTCATCACCTCGGTCGACCGCGACGATCTCGCCGATGGCGGCGCGCAGCATTTCGCCGAGGTTATCCGGGCGATCCGGGCAGCGACACCTCTGACCACGATCGAAATCCTGACGCCCGATTTCCTGCGCAAGGAAGGCGCGCTGGAGATCGTCGTGGCGGCCAAGCCCGATGTCTTCAACCACAATCTCGAAACCGTGCCGTCGAACTACCTGACGGTGCGGCCGGGTGCCCGCTATTTCCACTCGATCCGGCTGTTGCAGCGGGTCAAGGAGCTCGATCCGTCGATCTTCACCAAGTCCGGCATCATGGTCGGCCTCGGCGAAGAGCGCAACGAGATCCTGCAGCTGATGGATGACCTGCGCTCGGCCAATGTCGACTTCATGACCATTGGCCAGTATCTGCAGCCGTCGAAGAAGCACCACCCGGTGATCCGCTTCGTCACGCCGGAGGAATTCAGCTCCTTCGCGACGATCGGCAAGACCAAGGGTTTCCTGCTGGTGGCGTCGAGCCCGCTGACGCGCTCCTCGCATCATGCCGGTGACGATTTCGCCAGGCTGCGGGCGGCGCGTGAGGCGCAGCTCAAAAAAGCCAGTTAAATCCTGCTTCAATGCCGAAATTCGAAGCCACACGCCGCGTTGCCCACACGCCGGAGCAGATGTTTGCGCTGGTCGCCGATATCGAGACCTATCCGCAATTTCTGCCGCTGTGCGAGGCGCTGACGGTGCGCTCTCGCAAGGAGCGTGATCGCCGCACCATTCTCCTCGCCGATATGAGCATCGGCTACAAGGCGATCCGCGAGACCTTTACGACGCAGGTGCTGCTGAAGCCGGACGAGAACACAATCGACGTCAAATACATCGATGGGCCGTTCAAATATCTCAGCAATATCTGGCGCTTCGAGCCGGCCGACGGCGGCGGCTGCAACGTTCGCTTCTTCATCGACTACGAGTTCAAGAGCCGTATCCTCGGCGTGTTGATGGGCACCATGTTCGATCGCGCCTTCCGCATGTTTTCCGAAGCCTTCGAAAAACGTGCGGACGTCATCTACGGAACGACGCCCATCTCATGAGTGTCGCCGAGCGCGCGCAGGCCGATCTCCAGCGCATGCTTGACCGTCTCGCGGCGGATGAAGTCGCGGCCATTGTCGGCAAACATATTGAGCTCGGCAGCCACCGGCCCACCTCTTAGGGCAACTCCGAACCAGACGAGGCCGACCGGTTTTTCCGGCGAGCCGCCGCCTGGGCCGGCAATGCCGGTGACGGCAAGCGCAAGCCCGGCGCGCGAGCGGGCCAGAGCGCCCTCCGCCATCTCCAGAACCGTTTCGCGCGAGACGGCGCCATGCGCCTCGAGTGTGGCGGGCGAGACGCCGAGCATCTCCATCTTTGCTTCATCGGAATAGGTGATGAGGCCGCGATCGACGACAGCGGACGAGCCGGCAATGTCGGTCAGTGCCGAGATGATCATGCCGCCGGTGCAGCTCTCGGCCGTCGCCAGCATGATGCCGCGTTGCTGGCAGACCTGGAGCAGGGCGTTGGCAAGATCGCTGTTGTTCATGCGGGAACCTCCCCGGGGAAGACGACACTGGCGGTGGCGATGGCGGCGATGCCTTCCTCGCGGCCGACAAAGCCGAGTTTCTCGTTCGTCGTCGCCTTGATCGAGATGCGATCGCTGGAAATGCCCAGCATCGCCGACAGCGCATTGGTCATGGCCCCGCGATGCGGGCCGACGCGCGGCGCCTCGCAGATCAGCGTGATGTCGGCATTGGCGATGCGGCCGCCGCGTTCGCGCACCAACCTGGCCGCATGCTCGACGAAGATCTTTGACGCCGCGCCCTTCCATTGCGGATCGGAAGGCGGGAAATGCGTGCCGATGTCGCCGGCGCCGCAAGTGGCGAGCAGCGCATCGGTCAGCGCGTGCAGGCCGACATCGGCATCCGAATGGCCGGAAAGCTTCTTGCCGTGCGGAATGGCGACGCCGCACAGGGTGACATGGTCGCCGGCCTCGAAGGCGTGCACGTCATAGCCATTGCCGGTGCGAATGTCTGGAAAACGCTCGCCAGTAAGCCGTTGATCCGCCATCGCGATATCCCTTGCCCAGGTCAATTTGACATTGTCCGGCGACCCCTCGACGATTTTTACCGGAATATGCGCCCATTCGGCGATCGCGGCATCGTCGGTGAAATCCGTCTTGCCGAGATGATGGGCTTTTTCGTGCGCGGCGAGCAACGGCCAGAACGGAAAGCCTTGCGGCGTCTGCGCGGCATGAAGGCCGGCCCTTGGCACCGTCTCCTCGATCATGCCGGTGGCCGACTCGCGCTTCAGCGTATCGGCGACGGGCAAAGCGGGCAGCGCGCCCTGGCGCTCGCCAATGGCGGCGATGATACGGTCGATCAGGGCCGTGTCGACAAACGGCCGCACCGCGTCATGGACAAGGACACGGCCGGGCGTACGTTCCCTCAGCGCCAGCAGGCCGAGCCGGACCGAGGCCTGGCGCGACTCGCCACCGACCACGGCGGTAACCCGCTCGGCATACACGCCGGCTGCCTTGTCGAAAAGCGCGCGGTCATCGGCATGGATGGCGACGACGACGGGGCCAATTTTGGGATGCGCCAGGAACGTCTCCAGCGTGCGCGCGATGACGGCACGGCCACCGATGCGTTGATATTGCTTCGGCCCGTCGGCCTGTCCGGCACGCGCGCCGCGGCCGGCTGCAACGATGACCACGCCGACCTTGTCGGTCGTCGCCTCGGCCGGTTTTTCGCTTGCGTCTGTCATGCCGAGAGGCTTAGTCGCGGCTTATGGCGAAGGCCAGCATTTTCCCAAATGCGCCGCAATGTGACGTCATTGCGCGTTGCAGAATGCCTTTCTTATGGCTAGAGAATGTGCAGCAATCCGATATGCTTGGTTTTTGTGCATGCTTGAAGTGACAAAATTGGCTTCGCCGCTCGACGTTGGCGGCGTGACAATCCGCAACCGCGTCTTCCTCGCGCCCATGTCGGGAATAACGGACGAGCCGTTCCGGCAGCGCGCCGACGCGCATGGCGCGGGCCTGGTCGTGTCGGAAATGGTGGCGAGCGGCGAGCTTGCCAAGGGCAGGGCCGGATGCGACCTGCGCATCCGTCATTCCGGGCTGCCCGTCCATATGGTTCAGCTTGCCGGCCGCGAGGCCGAGCACATGGCCGAGGGCGCGCGCATCGCTGCCGGCGAGGGCGCCGACATCATCGACATCAATATGGGCTGCCCGGCCAAGAAGGTGACCGGCGGCTATGCCGGCTCGGCGCTGATGCGCGATCTCGACCATGCGCTGTCGCTGATCGAAGCGGTGATCGGCGCGGTCCAGGTGCCGGTCACGGTCAAGATGCGGCTCGGCTGGGACGACAATGCGCTCAATGCACCCGTTTTGGCGCGCCGCGCCGAAGAGGCCGGTGTTAAAATGGTGACCGTGCATGGGCGCACGCGCTGCCAGTTTTATCAAGGCAAGGCCGATTGGGGCGCCATCGCCCGCATCAAGGACGCCGTCTCGATCCCGGTCGTCGCCAACGGCGATGTGGGCTCGCCCGCGGAGGCCGCCGAAATCCTTGAACAGTCGGGCGCCGACGCGGTGATGATCGGTCGTGCCCATTATGGCGCGCCATGGACGGCGGGCCGCATTGCGGCGAAGGCTGCGGGCGACGCGCTCTCCGGCGTGCCGGAAAGCCCGCAAGCCATGGCCGACTACATCGTTTCCCACTACGAGGACATGCTGACGCTTTACGGCGTCGAAAGCGGCTTGCGCCAGGCGCGCAAGCATCTCGGCTGGTATCTCGACCGCCACTCTGCTGGCGTTTCCGATGAGCGGCGGAAAGCCATCCTCACCTCTTTCGAACCCGCCCGCGTCATTGCCTTGCTGCATGAGGTGTTTTCCGGCGAAGCCACGCCCTTGCGGAGCGCCGCATGAACGCCACCGTCACACCGAGCTCCGACATGGCGGATGCCGCCAGTATCGTGCTGAACACCATCCGCCGTCCGGTCATCATGGTCGATCCGGACGGGTTCATCACCTACGCCAATGCCGATGCGGAAGACTTCTTCCGTTCAAGTGCCAACATGCTTGCCCGCAACACACTGTCCAAGCTGATCCCGTTCGGCAGCCCGTTGCTGCAGCTGGTCGATCAGGTGCGCGAGCGCCGTGCGCCGGTCAACGAATACCGTGTCGACGTGTCGTCGCCGCGTCTCGGCATCGAGAAGGTCGTCGATCTCTATGTCGCGCCGGTGCCGGAATTCCCAGGCTCGATCGTGGTGATGTTCCAGGAACGCTCGATGGCCGACAAGATCGACCGGCAGATGACACACAGGGGTGCCGCGCGTTCGGTCACCGGCCTTGCCGCCATGCTGGCGCATGAGATCAAGAACCCGCTGTCCGGCATTCGTGGCGCCGCACAGCTGCTCGAACTCTCGGCGTCCGACGAGGATCGCGCCCTGACCCGCCTCATCACTGACGAGACTGATCGCATAGTCTCCCTGGTCGACCGCATGGAGGTGTTTTCCGACGAGCGGCCGATTGACCGCTATCCCGTCAACATCCATGTCGTGCTGGACCATGTGAAGGCAATCGCGAAGAACGGTTTTGCCAAGAGGATCAGGATAATGGAGGACTATGATCCATCATTGCCTCCGGTTTTCGCCAACCGCGACCAACTGATCCAGGTGTTCCTCAACCTGGTCAAGAACGCCGCCGAGGCCATCGGCGGCGACCCACAGGGGGAGATCGTGCTGTCGACCGCGTTCAGGCCGGGCATCCGCGTTTCCGTTCCCGGAACCCAGGACCGCGTGTCGCTGCCGCTTGAATTCTGCGTGCGCGACAATGGTTCGGGCGTTTCGGAAGACATTCTGCCGATCCTGTTCGATCCGTTCATCACCACCAAGCCGAACGGGTCGGGGCTCGGCCTGGCGCTGGTGGCGAAAATCGTCGGCGAGCATGGCGGCATCATCGAATGCGATTCGACGCCGCGCGGCACCACCTTCCGAATCCTGATGCCGGCCTGGAAAGAAACACCCATCGACACTGCCGATGATGAAGGCGAAGGAGACCGCAAATGACGGTTCGCGGCAATATTCTCGTCGCCGACGACGATGCGGCCATCCGCACCGTGCTCAATCAGGCGCTGTCGCGCGTCGGCCATGAGGTGCGCGTGACCTCCAACGCCTCGACGCTGTGGCGCTGGGTGGCGGCGGGCGAGGGCGATCTGGTGATCACCGACGTTGTCATGCCGGACGAGAACGCCTTCGACATGCTGCCCCGCATCAAGAAGGCCCGGCCGGAGCTGCCGGTCATCGTGATGAGCGCGCAAAACACTTTCATGACGGCGATTCGTGCTTCCGAAACAGGTGCTTATGAATATCTGCCGAAGCCGTTCGACCTGACCGAGCTGCTCAACATCGTCAATCGTGCGCTGTCAGAGCCGCGCCGACCGAAGATCGATACGCGACCGGAAGAACAGCCTGACGCCATGCCGCTGGTCGGCCGCTCGGCCGCCATGCAGGACATCTACCGCATGCTGGCGCGCATGATGCAGACCGATCTGACGGTGATGATCTCGGGCGAGTCCGGCACCGGCAAGGAATTGGTGGCGCGCGCGCTGCACGAATATGGCCGCCGCCGAGGCGGTCCGTTCGTCGCCATCAACATGGCGGCAATCCCGCGCGACCTCATCGAATCGGAACTGTTCGGTCATGAGAAGGGTGCCTTCACCGGCGCACAGAACCGCTCGACAGGCCGCTTCGAGCAGGCCGAGGGCGGCACGCTGTTCCTCGACGAGATCGGCGACATGCCGATGGAGGCGCAGACGCGGCTGCTGCGCGTGCTGCAGCAGGGCGAATACACCACGGTCGGCGGGCGCACGCCGATCAAGACCGATGTGCGCATCGTCGCCGCCACCAACAAGGATCTGCGCACGCTGATCAACCAGGGGCTTTTCCGCGAGGATCTGTTCTATCGCCTGAACGTCGTGCCGCTTCGGCTGCCGGGTTTGCGTGAGAGGTCGGAAGACATTCCCGATCTGGTGCGGCATTTCTTCAAGATCGGCGCCAGCGAAGGCTTGCAGACCAAGCGCATTTCGACCGGCGGTATCGAATTGATGAAGCGCTATCCGTGGCCGGGAAACGTGCGCGAGCTGGAAAACCTGGTGCGCCGGCTTGCGGCGCTCTATTCGCAGGACGAAATATCAGCCGAAATCATCGAAGCCGAACTGAAGACAGGCGAAAGGCCGGTCGTTCCCGGCGGCGGCAATTTGATCCCGGACGATCTGTCCATCGGCCAGGCGGTGGAGCACTTCCTGCAGCGCTATTTCGCCTCTTTCGCCGGTGATTTGCCGCCGGCAGGTCTCTATCAACGCATCTTGTCGGAGGTCGAATATCCGCTGGTGCTCGCTTCCATGACGGCAACGCGCGGCAACCAGATCAAGGCGGCCGAATTGCTCGGCTTGAATCGCAACACGTTGCGCAAGAAGATTCGCGAGCTGGGCGTCAACGTCTACAAATCGTCGAGACCATGAGCGCCTGCTGCCCGAAGTGACGCGAGGTCATCCCCTTTTCAGGGGATCGGCGGCCGAAAGATTTCCGTCACGGCCACACTTGTTGCATAATCGCCACAATGCGTTGCATACATCCAACGCAATCACTGGCTCTTAGACGGCGACATGGCTTCGCAAGCTCTGACATCAAACGAACCGCTTTTCAGCAGATCCGGCCAGAGGGATGGACGGCGGCTGCTTGCGTTGCCTGGCGTTGTGGCAATTGCCGGCGCGCTGGTTACGGCGGCAATCTCGTTTGCGATTCTTGTCGGCGCCACGCCGATCACGCCAGACGCAAACACAACGCTGACGCTGATTGCGGCCAATGCCTTATTTGTGCTGGCGCTGATTGCCCTCGTCGGCCGCGAGGTGCATCGCATCACCATGGCGCGCCGGCACGGCAAGGCGGCGTCGCGGCTGCATGTGCGCATCGTGACGATGTTTGCGCTGGTCGCGGCCATCCCCGCCATCATGGTGGCCATCATCGCCTCGATCACGCTCGATATCGGCCTCGACCGCTGGTTCGAGATCCGCACCAAGGCGATCGTCAACTCGTCGCTGTCGATCGCCGACGCCTATGTGCAGGAAAACGCTCGCAATCTTCAGGGCACGACGCTGTCGATGGCCTACGATCTCGATGCGTCGCGCACGCTTTACGGCCTCGATCGAACCGGCTTTCTCGACCTGATGAACAAGGAAGCCGTCGGCAGAAGCCTGGTGCATGCGGCGCTGGTCAGGGAAGACGGCTCCTTTGTCGTGAGTGCCCAGACCGATGCGGACTTCGCCATGCCGGCACCGCCTGAGGGCGCGGTGGCAAGTGCGGCCGACGGCAAACCGGTGCTGATCGAGCCGAAGACGCGCAACATCATGGGCGCCATCATCAAGCTGCGGGAGATCGAAGGCCTCTACCTCTACACCAATCGCCTGGTCGACCCCGAAGTGATCAAGGCGAGGGCGATCGTCCAGTCCAACACCGCCGAATATCGCGGCCTGGAAGACAACAGGCGGACGTCGCAGGTGGCGTTCGCGCTGCCCTATCTGTCACTGACGCTGATCATCATCCTGTCGGCCATCTGGACCGGCATAGCGGTGGCCGACCGTCTGGTGCGGCCCATCCGTCAACTCATCGGCGCGGCTGACGAGGTTGCGACCGGCAATCTCGATGTCGCCGTTCCGGTACGGCCTTCCGACGGCGATGTCGCCTCGCTTGGCGATACGTTCAACAAGATGCTGCTGGAGCTTAAATCGCAGCGCAACGAGATCCTGTCGGCCAAGGATTTGATCGACGAACGGCGTCGTTTCTCGGAAGCGGTGCTGGCCGGCGTCACCGCCGGCGTCATCGGCGTCGATCCCTACGGCATCGTCTCCATCGTCAACAAATCGGCCGAAACGATGCTGGCCATATCGGCCACGGCGGCGCTGGGGCAGAACCTGTCCGCCGTGCTACCGCATGTCGGGCGTGTCTTCGAGATCGGCCGCAAATCCGGCAAGCCGGTCTATCGCGAGCAGGTCACCTTCTATCGCACCGGCGCCGAGCGTACCTTCAACGTGCAGATCACCATCGAGGCCGGCGACGACGGCGAGGAGGAGAAATCCTACGTCGTGACGGTCGACGACATCACCGATCTCGTCCAGGCACAGCGCTCGTCGGCCTGGGCGGATGTGGCGCGGCGTATCGCACATGAAATCAAGAACCCGCTGACGCCGATCCAGCTCTCGGCCGAGCGCATCAAGCGACGCTTCGGCAAGGTCATCACCGAGGACCGCGAGATTTTCGACCAGTGCACCGACACGATCATCCGGCAGGTCGAGGATATCGGCCGCATGGTCGACGAGTTCTCGGCTTTCGCCCGCATGCCCAAGCCCGAGATGAAAGCCATCGATCTGCGTGAATCGCTGCGCGAGGCGTCGTTCCTGGTCGAAGTCAGCCGCGCCGACATTGCTTTCGAACGCGTGTTCGGCAACGAACCGCTCAAGGGCACGTTCGATAGCCGATTGATGGCGCAGGCTTTCGGCAACGTCATCAAGAACGCGGCCGAGGCGATTGACGGGCTGGAACAAAAGGACGGTTCGCACGGCATAATCCGGATTCAAGCTGCCCGGCAGAATGGCGCGATCAGAATCGACGTCATCGACAATGGCAAAGGCTTGCCGCGCGAGAACCGCCAAAGGCTGCTCGAGCCCTACATGACGACGCGCGAGAAGGGCACCGGGCTCGGTCTCGCCATCGTCAAGAAGATCGTGGAGGACCATGGCGGGCGGCTCGAATTGCACGATGCGCCCGCGGATTTCCACGGTGGACGCGGCGCGATGATCTCGATCATCCTGCCGCCAGCTGCCGCAACCGCGCCGCCACGCGGTCAAGGCGAAACGGAACACGAACGAGAAACTGAAAAGGTCGGTAATGGCGTCTGATATTCTCATCGTCGATGACGAGGAAGACATCCGTGAACTCGTCGCGGGCATATTGAGCGACGAAGGGCATGAAACCCGCACGGCATTCGATGCCGACAGCGCGCTCGCGGCAATCGCCGACCGGGCGCCGCGGCTGATTTTCCTCGACATCTGGTTGCAGGGCTCGCGCCTCGACGGGCTGGCGCTGCTCGACGAGATCAAGACGATGCATCCGAGCCTGCCGGTGGTGATGATCTCCGGCCACGGCAATATCGAGACAGCGGTGTCGGCCATCCGCCGCGGCGCCTATGATTTCATCGAGAAGCCGTTCAAGGCCGACAGGCTGATCCTGATCGCCGAGCGGGCGCTCGAAACCTCGAAATTGCGGCGCGAGGTGTCCGACCTCAAGCAGCGCAGCGGCGAAACCTTCGACCTGATCGGCATGTCGTCGGCGATGAGCCAGCTGCGCCAGACCATCGAGCGCGTGGCGCCGACCAACAGCCGCGTCATGATCATCGGTCCGTCCGGCTCGGGCAAGGAGCTCGCCGCGCGCGCCATCCACACGCTGTCGACGCGCAAGGGCGCGCCGTTCGTGACGCTGAGCGCGGCCAACATCACGCCCGAGCGCATGGAAATCGAGCTGTTCGGTACCGAATCGAACGGCACCGAGCGCAAGGTCGGCGCGCTTGAAGAGGCGCACCGCGGCATTCTCTACATCGACGAAGTGGCCGACATGCCGCGCGAGACGCAGAACAAGATTTTGCGCGTGCTGGTCGAACAGCAGTTCGAGCGGGTCGGCGGCACCAAGCGGGTCAAGGTCGACGTCCGCATCATCTCCTCGACCTCGCAGAACCTGGAGGCGATGATCGCCGACGGCCGTTTTCGCGAAGACCTCTATCACCGCCTGGCGGTGGTTCCGGTCATGGTGCCGGGCCTGGCCGAGCGGCGAGAGGACATTCCCTATCTCGTCGACAATTTCATGAAGCAGATCGCTCGCCAGGCCGGCATCAAGCCGCGCCGCATCGGCGACGATGCGCTTGCCGTGCTGCAGGCGCACAACTGGCCGGGCAATGTCCGCCAGCTGCGCAACAATGTCGAACGGCTGATGATCCTGGCGCGTGGCGACGATATCGATGCGCCGATCACCGCCGACCTGTTGCCGTCGGAGATCGGCGATGTCATGCCGCGCACGCCGAACCAGTCCGACCAGCACATCATGGCGCTGCCGCTGCGCGAGGCGCGCGAACAGTTCGAGAAGGACTATCTGATCGCCCAGATCAACCGTTTCGGCGGCAACATCTCGAAGACGGCCGAATTCATCGGCATGGAGCGCTCGGCGCTGCACCGGAAACTGAAGTCGCTGGGGGTCTGACCCCCGTTGTTGTTGGTCCAGCGGGCTGTGGCCCATTCAATTGCCGGTTACGGCAGCGGCGGAATCGCATAGAAAAACCGGGACTTTTCTGAGGGATCACCCATGCCGCGCATTACCTATGTGAACGGGCGCTATGTCGCCCATGCCGACGCTGCCGTGCATATCGAGGATCGCGGCTATCAATTCGCCGACGGCGTCTACGAGGTCTGCGAGGTGGCGCAGGGCTTTATCGTCGACATGCCGCGCCATCTTGCCCGGCTGAGCCGCTCCCTTAGCGAATTGTCGATCGACTGGCCGGTCACCAAGGGTGTGCTGCCGCTTCTTCTGCGCGAAATCGTCCGGCGCAACCACGTCGTCAACGGCCTGGTCTATGTCCAGGTTACGCGCGGTGTTGCCAGCCGCGACTTCGTTTTCCCCGCCGATACACCGTCATCGCTAGTGATTACGGCCAGAAAGGCCGACCCGGCGGCGGCCGCCAAGCGAGCCGAGGCGGGCATCAAGGTCATCACCGTGCCGGAAAACCGTTGGGACCGGGTCGACATCAAGAGCACCGGCCTGCTGCCCAACGTACTGGCCAAGCAGAAGGCCAAGGAGGCCGGCGCCCAGGAGGCCTGGTTCGTCGACACCGATGGCAACGTCAAGGAGGGCGGCTCGTCCAACGCCTGGATCGTTACAAGGGACGGCGTTCTGGTCACCCGGCCGGCGGAGCATGGCATCCTGCGCGGCATCACCCGCACGACCATGTTCGAAGTGGCGGCAAAGCTCGGGTTGACGATCGAGGAGCGCGGTTTTTCAGTCACTGAAGCCAAGGCTGCGCGAGAAGCTTTCATCAGTTCGGCAACGACAATCGCCATGCCGGTCGTGGCAATCGACGGTGCCGCGGTCGCCAATGGGCACCCCGGTTCGATAACACTTTCATTGCGGCAAGCCTTTTTTGACGTTGCGGAAAAAAGTCCAGCCTGATAACCGCACAGACGGACTGCACATCAATATATCTCGTTCTGCTTGTCGTTACTGACGGCAAGGGGGTGTTTGCAAGCTTGACATGTGCCCGCTAATTTGGCGCATTAGCCTGCAAACCGAAGGGGATCGGCGAAAGACAAGAACAATGGCGGAACGATCGCAAAACCTTCAGGACCTGTTCCTGAATTCTGTTCGCAAGAGCAAAAATCCACTCACCATCTTTCTCATCAACGGCGTCAAGCTGACCGGCGTGGTCACTTCCTTCGACAATTTTTGTGTTCTGCTGCGCCGTGACGGCCACTCCCAGCTCGTCTACAAGCATGCCATTTCCACGATCATGCCGAGCCAGCCGGTTCAGATGTTCGATGGCGAGGAAAGCCAGGGCGCCTGATTGGCACGTGAAAAAGACGCGGACCGCGGCGTCCGCGGGAAACCAGCACATAATTCCGGGACGGAAGCCACAGGTCCGACCCGGGCGGTTGTCATTGTGCCGGTGCTTACCCGGCATCAGCGCAACGATGACGAAACGAACCGTCCACGGCTGACGCGTTCGGCGGATGCGCGCCACGACGAAGCGGTCGGCCTTGCCCGCGCCATCAACCTGGATCTGATCCACACGGCGGTGGTCACCGTCAACGATCCACGCCCGGCAACCTTGCTCGGCAGCGGCAAGGTCGCGGAATTCGCCGAGATCGTCAAAGAGGGTCACGCGGAGGTGGTCATCGTCGACCATCCGCTGACGCCGGTGCAGCAGCGCAATCTCGAAAAAGAAATGAATGCCAAGGTGCTCGACCGCACCGGATTGATCCTGGAGATTTTTGGCGAGCGCGCGCGGACCAAGGAGGGCACGCTGCAGGTCGAACTTGCCCATCTCAACTACCAGAAGGGCCGTCTGGTGCGGAGCTGGACCCACCTTGAACGCCAGCGCGGCGGAGCCGGCTTCCTCGGCGGCCCCGGCGAAACCCAGATCGAGTCGGACCGGCGGCAGCTGCAGGAAAAAATCATCAAGCTCAAGCATGAGCTGGAAACGGTGCGCCGCACCCGCGACCTGCACCGCGCCAAGCGCAAGAAGGTGCCGTTCCCGGTGGTGGCGATTGTCGGCTACACCAATGCCGGAAAGTCGACGCTGTTCAACCGGCTGACCGGGGCCGACGTGCTGGCCGAAGACATGCTGTTTGCAACGCTCGACCCGACGCTGCGCCGCGTGCGCCTGCCGCACGGCACGCCGATCATCCTGTCGGACACAGTCGGCTTCATTTCGGACCTGCCGACGCATCTGGTCGCCGCCTTCCGCGCCACGCTGGAAGAGGTCGTCGAGGCCGATCTGGTCATCCATTTGCGTGATATCTCAGATCCGGATACGGCCGCCCAGGCCGAGGACGTCGAGCGCATCCTTGCCGATCTCGGTGTCGACGCTGGCGATGCGAACCGGGTCATCGAGGTGTGGAACAAGGTCGACCTTCTCGACGACGGCAACCGGGAGCGCCTGCTCGCCGACGGCACTGACGCCAACAAGGCGCCGCCGATCGCCATCTCGGCGGTCACCGGCGAAGGCATCGATGCGCTGAAGGCGCTGATCGAGACCAGGATGTCGGGCGAACTCGAGGAATTGACGGTGACGATCGAACCGCCGCAGTTCGGCCTTGTCGACTGGCTATACCGCAATGGCGACGTCGTTTCGCGGGTAGACAATGAGGATGGCAGCGCGACCATCGCACTCAAGGCCACGCACACCGCCCGGCAAGAGATCGAAAGCCGATTGCACCGCAAAAACAGGCAGTAAGCCTGATTATTTCACGCCCTTGGCCTGCTGCCAGAGCACTTCCATCTCGTCCAGCGTGGCTTTTTCGAGCGTGCTTCCCGATGCATCGATCGCGCGCTCGACATAGTGGAAGCGCGAGCGGAACTTTTCGTTGGTGCCGCTAAGCGCCGCTTCCGAATCGAGCTTGAGGTGACGCCCCAGATTGACGACGGCAAACAGCATGTCGCCGAATTCGTCCTTGATCTCAGCCGTTTCGCCCTTAGCCAGTGCCTCGCGCAGCTCGCCGATCTCTTCCTCGATCTTGTCGAGGATGGGTGCTGCCTCGCTCCAGTCGAAACCGACACGCGCTGCCTTTTCCTGCAGCTTCAGCGCACGAGTCAAAGCGGGCAGGGCGACGGGCACGCTGTCCAGGAAACCCTTGCCATGGTCTTCGGGGTCGAGGCCGCGGGCGAGGCGCGCACTTCGCTTTTCGGCTTTTTCCTCAGCCTTGATCTTTTCCCACATGCCCTTTGCCATGCCGGCGTTGCGCGCCTTCTCGTCGCCGAAGACATGCGGATGGCGCCGGATCATCTTGGTGGTGATGGCCTCGACCACATCACCGAAGGCAAAATCGCCGGCTTCCTCAGCCATCTGCGCGTGGTAGACGACCTGCAGCAGGAGATCGCCTAATTCGTCGCGCAGATCGTCGAGATCGCCGCGCGCAATGGCGTCGGCCACCTCATAGGCTTCCTCGATCGTATAGGGCGCGATGGTCGAGAAATCCTGCTCGATGTCCCAGGGACAACCGGTCTTCGGCGCCCTGAGCGCCGCCATGATCTCGATCAGCCGGGAAATGTCGCGCGAAGGTTTCATGCGGCGAATGCTATCCCGCTGCCTGTCGTGCGGCCAACGGCGTCAGCCGGAGAGGGGAGATTGTCCACAGCGAGCTTCAGCCGAGTACCGACACAACCGCCTTGGCGAGGTCATCCATGCCGTCCTCGGGCAGGCCGGCGACGTTGATGCGGCTGTCGCCGACCATGTAGACGCCATACTCGGCACGCAGCCGCTCGACTTGCGCCTCGGTCAGGCCAAGCCTGGAAAACATGCCGCGATGGCTGGCGATGAAGTCGAAGCGGTCGGAGTTGGACTGCCGGCGCAGCGCGTCGGCGAACTGGACGCGCAGCCTCAGCATGCGCAGCCGCATCTCCTCCAGCTCCGCCTCCCAGTCGGCGCGAAGGCCATCATCTTCCAGCACCATGCGCACGGCGGCGGCGCCATGGTCCGGCGGCATCGAATACATGGCGCGCGCCGCCGCCAGCATCTGGCTCATCGCCACATCGGCTTGCGCACCATCCTTCGCCAGGATCATCGCCGCGCCGACGCGGTCGCGGTAGACGGCAAAGTTCTTCGAGCAGCTCGAGGCAACGACCATTTCAGGCACCTTGCCCGCGAGAAGGCGCAAGCCGGCCGCATCGGCGTCCAGGCCTTCGCCAAAGCCCTGATAGGCAATGTCGACAAAGGGCAACAGCCCGCGCTCGACGACAAGATCGGTGACGCTGGCCCATTGCGCGATATCGAGATTGGCGCCGGTCGGGTTATGGCAGCAGCCATGCAGCAGCACGATATCGCCGGGCTCGGCTGCGCCAAGCGTTGCCAGCATCTCGTGGAAGCGCACCGCGCCGGAAACGGCATCGAAATAGGGATAATCGCGCACCTTGAGGCCGGCCCCGCGCATCACCGGCGGGTGGTTCGGCCATGTCGGGTCCGACAGCCAGACGGTTGCGTCGGGGCGGGTCCGCTTCAACAGCTCCGCCACCAGCCGCAGCGCGCCGGAACCGCCAGGCGCTTGCGCGGCGCGGATGCGCGTCATGTCGGCAGCGGGGCCGAAGGCCAGCTTGACCATCGCCGTGTTGAAGCCGGTGTCGCCGGCAAGGCCGAGATAGGTCTTGGTGTCCTGGTCCTGCAGCAACCGCTTCTCGGCCTCGCGCAGGGCGCGCATGACCGGCGTCCTGCCGTCGCGGTCCTTGTAGACGCCGACGCCGAGATCGATCTTGCCGGGGCGCGGATCGGCGCGATAGAGGCCGATCAAGGCGATGATCTTGTCGGCCGGGGCAGGTTGCAGGGTCTCGAACATCAATACGGCTCCAATGGCGGCGGAGTAATACGCAAAGCGGCCGCGTTTCGCCAGTGCTTCCATCTGCGCCAGTCCGCTAGCGTACTGGACCGTTACGCCAAGCTTTGTCTGTACGGCAGGGGTCGGCGGCTATGGCGACGGGTTCATTCCAATCCGCCGGATAAGCACCCGTCCAATCACGGCGAGACCGATGCCGGTCAGCAGGGAGAAACCGCCGAGCATGCCGGCCAGCCCGGCAAGGAACCAGCGTCCGGCGAAGCTGTCGACGGAGGCATTTTGCGGATTGGTTGGGTCGTAAGCGACAGGGACGCTGTCGCCATCACCCCAGAACGAGCTGTGGACGGCATTGTTGAAGCGGATGACGGTGCCGTCGGCGGTCGAGAACTCGATGCGGGGATTGTATTCGGCGGCGACAATCCTGCCTGTCGCCGAAGCGGTACGAGGGCCGTACATCTCGACGATGGCCAGCACGCCGGAAGCGATCAGTCCGACAATGCCAAAGATGATGAACACCCTGCCGACGATCGGCAACGCTGCAAAACCCGTTACACGACTACCATTGGCCATCTTTTGCTCCTGGGACAGACGGATAAGGCTAGACTTCATCCATAAAGCAAACATCTGCCGCACGGGAGATGGGTAAGTGCGCAGCGGACTTCTGATTGCATGATGCCTATTGTGGCGACGCAAAAAAGTTTTGGTGGCGATGGATTAAGATCCCCGCCTGTTTCGTAAACGGGGCATGAAACGGTCGATGCCACGCTTCGATATTGTCGGACAGCTGGGTTCGCTCAGGCGCTACGCACGCTCGCTGACGCGCGACGGCACTGACGCCGAGGATCTGGTGCACGATGCGCTGGTGCGCGCCTACGAGCGGCGCGACACATTCCGCTCGGGCGGCAATCTGCGGGCATGGTTGCTGTCGATCGTCCACAACGCTTTCATCGACAAGATGCGCTCGCGCCGGTCGGAATCAGCGCGTGTCGAGCAGGCCGGCTATCTCACCGATGCCAGCACGCCGGCGCCGCAGGAACATTCCGTGCGACTGGCGCAGGTGCGCGAGGCCTTTTTCAGTCTGCCGGAGGAGCAGCGTTCGGCGCTGCATCTGGTCGCCATCGAGGGCCTTTCCTACCAGCAGGCCGCCGACGCCAGCGGGGTGCCGCTGGGCACGCTGATGTCGCGTATCGGCAGGGCGCGCGCAGCACTGCGCGAGATGGAAAACGCTGCACCTTCGCCGGCCAAAAGCCATCTGAGGATCGTGGGAGACCCATCATGACCGACCTGTTGCGGGACCCGGTGACCGATACCGATCTCGACGCCTATGTCGACGACCAGCTGGATGTCGCGCGCCGCATCGAGGTCGAGGCGTTCCTGTCGGCTCGTCCGGAGGCTGCGGCGCGGGTGATGTCCGACTTGAGGACGCGCGACGAACTGCGCCTGGCGCTGGCTGCTTCCACAGGCATGGCGCGGCCGGCGACGACTGAAGTCGCGCGCCGGCTGGGCAGGGGGCTGGCCAGTCGCCGCGTCTTCGCCGTGCTGCAGCGGGCGGCCGCGGTCGCCATCTTTGTCGCTGCCGGCTGGCTGGCGAACGGCCTCTTCGGGCCGCTGCTGGTGACCAAGGTCGTGGCTTCGCCGCCGCCGCCCGCCTATGTCGAAGAAGCGATCCGGGCGCACAAGACGACGCTCATGCGCGAGGCGATGCCCTCGCAGCTGGAGGCGCCCAACTACAATGGCGACGAAATCCGCGCCGCCACCGCAATCGTCATGCCATCGCTGCCCAAGGACTGGAAGGTCCGCGACGTCCAGATCTATCCGTCGCGCTTCGGGCCGAGCGTCGAGGTGGCGCTGGAGACGAAGGATATGGGGCTGGTCTCGCTGTTTGCGATCCGGCCCGGAACCTTCGACGTGGTCAAGCCTGCCATCGCGCCCTCCGGCGACATCTCCTCTGCCTATTTCCAGATCGGCGAGGTCGCGTACGCGGTCGTCGCGCGCAGCGATGTCCACGACCTCGACCGCACCGCCGAGACGCTTGCCAAGACACTTTACTGATCAGGACACTTTACTGATCAAGACGCTTTACTGAGACCACATAAGGAGAACCCGCAATGAATACCCCTGACCTCGGATACCGCATGGGCACTGGCGCGCGCGCCGGCGCCGTCTATGACGAGGGCCTGCGCAGCCACATGCTGCGCGTCTACAATTATATGGGCATCGGCCTCGTCGTCACCGGCATCGTTGCCATGGTGGTGTCCTCGACGCCGGCCCTCTACGTGCCGATCTTTTCCAGCCCGCTGAAATGGGTGGTGATGCTGGCGCCGCTCGCCTTCGTGCTGTTGTTTTCGTTCAAGATGCAGACGATGTCGGCGGCAAGCGCCCAGTTGATGTTCTGGGCCTTCTGCGCGGTGATGGGCCTGTCGCTGGCTTCGGTGTTCCTGGTCTTCACCGGCACCAGCATCGCGCGCACCTTCTTCATCACCGCCACCATGTTCGGCGCCACCAGCCTCTACGGCTACACGACCAAGCGCGACCTGACCCAGTTCTCGTCGTTCCTGATCATGGGTCTGATCGGCGTGGTGATCGCCAGCGTCGTCAACATCTTCCTCGGCTCGACCGCGCTGCAGTTCGCCATTTCGGTGATCGGCATCGCGGTGTTCGTTGGCCTGACCGCCTGGGACACGCAGACGATCAAGGAACAGTATGCTGAGAATTTCGACGCGGAATCGCAGCAGAAGCTCGCCGTCTTCGGCGCGCTGTCGCTCTACCTGAACTTCGTCAACATCTTCCAGCTGCTGCTGAACTTCACCGGCGAACGCGAATAGTCGAACCGTAGCAAGGCAACAATCTCGATCTCGCAGTGGCCGGAGGAGAATCTCCGGCCACTGTCGTTTTGGCGTGGAGACATCGCTCCTCTATCAGCGCGATGTCGCTGCGCCCTTGAGTCCATGCGGGCTTTTGCTAACCTGCCGCTCGCACGCAGCTTTCCGCGAGAACGCATGGAACAAGTGACGCTTCAGGGCGACGGCATCTCGGCAACCATTGTCGGGCAGGGGGCCGAGCTCGTCTCCTTGCGCAATGCCGAGGGTCTGGAGTTTTTGTGGCAGGCCGGGCCGGAATGGCGGCGGCATTCGCCGGTGCTGTTTCCGATCGTCGGCCGGCTGAAGGGGGACCAGCTTCGCCATCGGGGCCGGGTCTATCCCCTGACGCAGCACGGATTTGCCCGCGACAAGCCATTTGTGTGGGCTGACGCGAGCCCCCGATCCTGCACGCTGGTGTTGACCGACGATGCCGATACACGCACGCGCTATCCGTTCGCCTTTCGCCTTGCCATCACCTACACCCTCGAGCGTCGCGAACTTGGTGTGAGCTTCGAGATTGCCAACACCGGCGACGAGACGCTGCCAGCCTCCATCGGTGCACATCCGGCTTTCAATTGGCCATTGCAGCCGGGGCTCGCCAAGACAGACTACCACCTGACCTTTGCCCAGGACGAGCCGGCGCCGATCCGCCGGCTGAAGGATGGCCTGGTGCTGGCTGCACCGCGGCCGACGCCTATCGAAGGCAAAACGCTGGCGCTTTCCGAACAGCTGTTCGAGGCAGACGCCGTGATCCTCGACCGGCCGGCCAGCACCAGCGTGCGCTATGCCGCCGCGAACGGTGCGGCGATCGAGATGTCGTGGCAGGGTTTTAAGGAATTGGGCATCTGGTCGAAGCCGGGCGGCGCTCCGTTCCTGTGCATCGAACCCTGGCACGGGCTTGCCAGCCCCGTGGATTTCGATGGCGAGTTCGCGGACAAGCCGGGCGTGATGCTGATCGCGCCCGGTGAAAAGCGCGTGCTGAGCTATCAGGTACGGCTCGAGCATGCGCCGCTGTGACCGATGAACCAGAGACAGGCGCGATGAAACTTGGCTTCATCGGCACGGGTGCCCTTACAGCGGCCATTGTCAGCGGGCTCAAATCCGTCGCGGATAACTCCGTCTCCGTGCTGCTGTCGCCGCGCAATGAAGAGATCGCCGCAGAGCTGGCAGCCCGTTATCCGGATGTGCGTATCGCTGATGACAATCAGGCGGTTCTCGATCAATGCGACCTGGTCATGCTGGCTGTCCGGCCGCAAATTGCGCATGACGTCCTGCCGGGTTTGCGGTTTCGGCGCGAGCATCACCTCATCAGCTTGATCGCCACGCTGCCGCGCGAGGAGATTGCCCGCTTGACCGCACCCGCGCACCAGGTGACGAAAGCGCTGCCCATGCCGATGATCGCCCACCGGCTGGGGGCAACGATCATCTGCCCGCCGGATGCCACTGTCGCTGCCTTGTTCGGCAATCTGGGGAAAGTGATCGAGGTCGAGAACCCAGCCGAATTCAACGCGTTGAGCGTGGCCACCGCAACCTATGCCAGCTACTTTAGATATCTCGATACGATTAACAGCTGGCTCAAGAGGAATGGCGTGGAGGAAGGGAAGGGGCGCGATTACATCGCCTCGCTTTTCAAAGCCTTGGGATGCGCTCCTGATATGTCGCCGGATGCCGACTTCATGCATCTGGCGCAGGACTATGCGACGCGCGGCGGCATCAACGAACAGGTTCTTCGCGAACTCACGGCGCGAAACGTGTTCGAGGCGCTCACCGAGAGCCTGGACGGCGTACACCGGCGCATCGTCGGCGATACGCCTTGATGGGCGGTACCTTGAAATTCCCTGATGATCAGGAGTATGGCTCCAACGGATGTTCCGGACCGTTTCGGGAGGGTCGGCGGGTGCCTGGATGCTTGAAATTGGGCTTTGTGGCAGCGGCGCTGGCTGTGCTGATTGTCTTTCCGGTCGCTGCCGCCGACATCGACCGCGCCAGCCTCTACCGCGCGCAATCGGTGACCAGCGGCACTGGCGAGGAGAACCGGGCCTGGGGCCTGGCGCCGTGCCTTGAAGAGGTGCTGGTCAAGGTTTCCGGCGACCCGCGGCTGATCGGCGACCCGCGTGTTGCGGACATGAGCCGGCACGCGGCCGACTATGTCACTGGTGTCGGCTACCGCGACCTGCTCAACAACCGCCCGCCGCATGACGAGCAGGGCACCCACGACCGGCCGCATTACATCACCGCCGATTTCGACCCGGACAAGATCGATGCCTTGCTGGCGTCGCTCGGGCGCAAACCGTGGGCGGTGCCGCGGCCAAAAATGGTCGCACTGCTGGATGTAAGGCCGATGAAAGGCGACGGCTTCACGCTGGTGCGCGATGGCGGCGGCGAGCTTGCGGCGGATATGCGCGTTGCGCTGGCGGACGCGGCGCACCGGACCGGTTTGCCGCTGGAGTTGCCTCGGCCGTCCGACGTCGCGCTCGCCGACGTGGCCAACACGCTGGATGGGGACGCCCTGCTTGCCGGCACTTTGGTATGGCGCCAGGAAGCGCTGGGCTGGGTCGGCGACTGGCGGCTCAGCTTCAAGGATAAGGAGTATCGCTGGCAGGTACGTGGCGTCAGTTTCGACGATGCGTTCCGCAACGCCACGCGCGGAACGCTGCAGATCCTGTCGGGCAATGGAGAGCCGGAAGCCGTCACGCCCTGACTTCAAGGGAACCTTCTTGCCCGAGCGCCGTAAACAAAGTGGCGGGCAAGCTTTGAGCAAGGAGGTATAATTGCAACATCGCCGGATCGACATTGACGGAAACAGCATCTTCTATCGCGAAGACGGCCCGCCTGATGCTCCCGTCCTTCTCCTGCCGCACGGCTATCCGTGCTCGTCCTATCAATTCCGACGGTTGATGCCGGCACTTGCCGATCGCTGGCATACATTCGCGCCGGACTTTCCCGGCTTTGGCTACAGCGCCACGCCCGAAATGTCGGTTTTTGGCTATGATTTCGATGCCTATGCCGGGTTTCTGACAGCTTTCGCCGATGCGCTCGGCACGTCGCGCTATGCTCTCTGGCTGCACGATTATGGCTCACAGATCGGACTGCGCCACGCCATCGCACATCCCGAGCGCATCGCGGCACTCATCATCCAGAACGGCGATATATACGAGGATGTTCTCGGGCCGAAATACGCTGGGATAAAAGCCTATTGGACGGAAAAGACGCCCGAAAAGCACCGGCCGTTGGAAGAGGCGGTGAGCGAGGAGGGGTTCCGGCACGAGTTCGTCGGAGAGGTGGATTACGCTGTAGCCGAGCGCGTGCCTCCCGATCTTTGGAAACTCCACTGGCCTTTGATGGACACGCCGATCCGCCGGCGGCTCGCGGTCGGCCTGATGGAGAAGCTGGAGGCGAACCTCGGCTGGTTCCCGCGCTATCAGAGCTATCTGCGCGAGCACCAACCGCAAACGCTCATCGTCTGGGGCCCCGAGGATGGTTACATGCCGGCACAATCGGCGCATGCCTACCAGCGCGATTTGCGGGAAGCGGAGCTTCATCTGATCGATGGCGCCGGCCACTGGTTGCTCGAAACGCATTTCGATGAGGCACTTCCGCTGGTGCGCGATTTCCTGGCGCGCGTCCACAGTCAGGAAGCGAAAGGGACGGGCAGGGCGGCCGGCCGGGCGTAGACCCCTCCGTTGCGGTCATCGGATCGATCTGCAACCATGGCGTCATGATGGAAAAGTCTGCCGCGCCCTGGCCTCTGCTGCAAATCGCGATCGAGCCGAAGTCGCGGGCGGATCAGGAGAAGCTAGCTACTGCCTTGTCGAAGCTGGCGGACGAGGATCCCTGGCTGCACGTCAAGCAGGATGCGGAATCGGGCCAGACGATCGTCGCCGGCAGGGACGAACTCCACCTCGACATAGTCATCGACCACCTGCGCCGCGAGTCTCGCATTGAGGTGAATGTCGGCGCGCCCAAGGTAGCGTATCGCGAGACGATCACCCGTAAGCACGAGCAGGACTACACGCACAAGAAGCAGTCCGGTGGTACGGGTCAGTTCGCCCGCGTCAAGATTGCGTTCGAGCCGAATGGCGGTAGCTGGGACTTCGTCTTCGGGTCCAAGGTCGCCGACGGTGCGCTTCCGAACGAATATGTTGCGGGCGTCGAAAAGGGGCTGCGGAACATTCTGTCTTCAGGCCCGTTTGCTGGCTTCCCGATGCTTGGCGTGAAGGCAACGCTGATCGACGGCGCGTATCACGATACTGATTCCTCGCCCCTGACTTTCGAGATCGCCGGCCGAGCCTGCTTCCGTGAAGCCGCTCCCAAGCTGGGCGTGCAGCTCTTCGAGCCGATCATGCAAGTCGAGGTGAACACGTCGGCGGCCTATGTCGACAAAATCATCGCCGAACTGCACAGCCGCCGGGGCCTGATCCGGAGTCGGGAAATCAGCGGCGTGGTCGTCGTTGTCAAAGCGACAATGCCGCTCGCGAACATGTTCATGCTGGAGGATGCGCTCCGGTCCTGTTCGAACGGACTGGCACGCCTGCGCGCCGACTATTCCGGATGCGCTCCCGTACCACTGCCACCCGGCGGCGACCCACCGGCCGCCATGGCCATGGCCAGATGACGTCGCCAAAATTCTCCTCGCGGGCAGGGTTCCTTGTCGGCCTCGGCGTCACGCCGGTCGCCTTTTTCCTGGCGCTCTATTCGGCCGGGGCCGGGCATGGCGACTATGTGCTGGCGCGACTTCTCTATCCGGTCCCCATGCTGGCAACGCTTTTGACCAACACAACGATCACCAGCCTTTCCATCGGATTGGCTGCGCTGCAGTTTCCTGCCTATGGGGCATTTGTTGCGGGCGCCGGCGGCTCCAGATGGCTGGCCCTTGGCGTCTTCCATCTTGTTGCAATCGCAGCAGCCTTCAGCGGCCTCCTGGAAAGCTTTTCGGGATGACGCTCCTGTTCGTTATCCCGGCGCGGGCCGGTCGAGCAGGAAGTCGAGGCCTTTGCGAAAGGCGCCATCCCTTGAGAAATGAAGACCACGCCAACTCATTTCGCCACTGCTTCGTCAACGTTCCTCCCGCCAAGCAATCAGAGCCGCCAGCCCGCATCTCAGTCAGCAGGGCGTATATTGGCACGCCCCTAATGGAAGCAGCAGCCACATATGAAAGTCGCATAAGATAGATTATGGAACTTGTGCATTAGACTGAAGCAATGTTTGTCGAGCCTTCGCACCGGCGTCGAGGCATCGGCCAGGCGCTGATGGCCAAAAATGCTGCATGACGACAAAGCGCATGGGTCGCGGTGCTCGATGCTGTTGGCGACGCGTGCCGGAGCGCTGCTTTATCCCCGCATGGGCTATGAGCCGATTGGAACGCTGCTGATCTTCGCGCTGAAGAACCGAACGTCCTTATAAAAGATCTGCTCGTATCATGCTGTCTCATAAAGGAATTTCGATCACCATGCCGTCATAGGCCGGAGTGACGTTGGCCGGCACCTCGGCCTTCACCGTGGCATAGTCGAGCGGCACATGCATATGCGTCAGCACGGCCTGTTTCGACGCCAGTTTTTCAATCCAGCCAAGCGCCTGACCGAGCGACAGATGACTGGGATGGGTATGGTACTGCAAGGCATCGATGACCAGCATTTCCAGGCCGCGCAGCCGCTCGGCGGTGGTATCCGGGAAGTCGCTTATATCGGGGCAGTAGGCCAGCCCGCCGATGCGGAAGCCGAGCGAAATGATGTCGCCATGGATCTGCGGCAGCGGCTCGAGGGTGAGGGCACCGCCCTCGCCTTCGATCGTCACCGCCCTTGCGTGATCGATGATGTGCGGCCTGACGATCGGCGGATAGGAACTGCCAAGCGGCGTCTCGAAGCAATAGCCGAACGCTTCGCGCAGCCTGAGCATGGTCGGCTGGTCGGCATGGACATCGATCAAATGGCGCTGCTCCAGCACGTAGCCGCGCAGATCGTCGATGCCGTGGATGTGGTCGGCGTGCGGATGCGTATAGACGACGGCGTCGATGCGCCGGACCGCCGCCATCAGCATCTGCTCACGGAAATCAGGCCCGGTGTCGATGACGACCGTGGTTCTGGCGCCGTTGGCTGCTATCCGCTCGACGAGCGCGGCTGAGCGTGTACGCCGGTTTTTCGGATTGGCCGGGTCGCAATTGCCCCAATCGCCGGTGATGCGCGGCGTGCCAGGTGACGAGCCGCAGCCGAGGATGGTGAGGCGCAGCCGGTCGCTCATGCGTCAGAGCCCGGCGGGCCGCGGCATCTTGCCGAACAGCCGGAAGAAGTTTGCCGTCGTCAGCGTCGCGATCTCGGCTTCGCCAACGCCGACCGTCTCCGCCAGCACCTTGGCTGTATGCGCGATATAGGCCGGCTCGTTGCGTTTGCCGCGGAACGGCACCGGCGCCAGATACGGTGCGTCGGTCTCGACCAGCAGCCGGTCATGCGGCACATCGGCTGCGATGGCGCGTAAATCGGCGGAGTTCTTGAAGGTCAGTATGCCCGAGAAGGACACATAGCCACCAAGCGCCACGCCGACCTCTGCCAGCCGTCGCCTCGACGAAAAACAATGCAGGATGAAGGGGAAGGCGCCCTTCCCTGTTTCGTCTTCGAGGATGGCAGCCATGTCGTCATCGGCATCGCGCGAATGGATCACCAGCGGCAAGCCGGTCTCGCGCGCGGCCGCTATGTGAGTGCGAAAGCCCTGCGCCTGCGCATCGCGTGGCGCCTTGTCGTAAAAATAGTCGAGCCCGGCCTCGCCGATCGCCACCACCTTCGGGTGCGCGGACAGGCGCACAAGGTCCTCAGCCGTCACATCCAGCTCTTCGCCGGCATTGTGAGGATGAGTGCCGACCGAGCAATAGATTTCGTCGAAACTCTCGGCAATCTCAAGCACTTGCGCAAACCGCTTCACGCGCGTCGAGATGGTCACCATGTGACCTATACCGGCAGCCTTGGCGCGGGCGACGATGGCCGCCCGCTCCTCGGTGAAATCCGGAAAGTCGAGATGGCAATGGCTGTCGACGAGCATCAGGCGCTCGCCTCAGGGTTTTCGACATAACGCGGAAACACGCCCTCCGGCGCGGGCAGCGCCGTGCCGGGCACCAGCGCATAGTCGGCATGGACATGCGCGAAGTCACGCTTGTCCGCCGGCACCGCCAGCAGGTCCAGCAGCTTGCCGGCCGACCCCGGAATGTAGGGCTGGCACAGCAATGCCACGCGACGCACCAGTTCGGCGGTCGTCCACAGCACTGTTTCCATGCGCGCCGGATCGGTCTTCTTCAGCGCCCAGGGCGCCTGCGAGGCGAAGTAGCGATCCGCTTCCGCCACAACGCCGAAGATCGCCGCCAACGCGAGATGGATGCCCTGTTCCGACATCGCCTGGCGCGCGGTACCCAGCGCTTCCACCGCCTGGTCGAGGATCGCGCTGTCGGCTTCGGTCAGCTCGCCGCGATGCGGCACCACGCCGCCGCAGTTCTTGGCGATCATCGACAGCGAGCGCTGCGCCAGATTGCCGAGACCGTTGGCGAGATCGGCATTTGTGCGGTTGACGATCGCGTCATGGCTGTAGCTGCCGTCCTGGCCGAATGGCACCTCACGCAGGAAGAAATAGCGCACCTGGTCGAGGCCGTAATGCTCGACCATGGTGAAGGGGTCTACGACATTGCCGACCGACTTCGACATTTTCTCGCCGCGGTTGAACAGGAAGCCATGCGCGAAGACGCGCTTCGGCAGTTCGATGCCGGCCGACATCAGGAAAGCCGGCCAGTAGACGGCATGGAAGCGGACGATGTCCTTGCCGATAATGTGCGTGGCCGGCCAGTAGCGCCATTGCTCGGCCTTGGTGTCGGGATAGCCGGCAGCGGTGATGTAGTTGGTCAGGGCATCGACCCAGACATACATCACATGCTTGTCGTCGCCGGGCACCGGCACGCCCCAATTGAAGGTCGTGCGCGAGACCGAGATGTCCTTGAGGCCGGACCTGACGAAGCTCATCACCTCATTTCGACGCTCGGCCGGACCGACGAAATCGGGCTGGCTTTCGTACAGCGCAAGCAATTTGTCGTGATAGGCGGAAAGCCTGAAGAAGTAGCTTTCCTCCTCATTCCATTCGACCGGCGAGCCAAGCGGCTCGCGGCGCACGCCGTCGTCGCCGAGCGTGGTTTCGCTCTCTTCGAAATAGGCTTCCTGGCGGACCGAATACCAGCCACTGTAGCGGTCGAGATAGATGTCGCCATTGGCCGCCATCGCCTTCCAGATCGCCTGGCACGACTCGTAGTGGCGTGGTTCCGTCGTGCGGATGTAATCATCATTCGAGCCGCCCAGGACCTCTGTCATCGAACGGAAGATCGCCGAGTTGCGGTCGGCAAGCGCGAGTGGCGTTATGCCTTCCTTCTCGGCCGTCTGCTGCATCTTGAGGCCGTGTTCGTCAGTGCCGGTGAGGAAGAGCACGTCCTTGCCGTCCAGGCGCTGGAAGCGGGCCAGCGCGTCGGTCGCGATGACCGTATAGGCGTGGCCGATATGCGGCTTGCCGTTCGGATAGAAAATTGGTGTCGTGATGTAGAATGTGTCGCGTGACATGAATTAACCGTCATGAATGGCCGAATGAATGTGAGCGGTGGATATCGCATCGAGACGGCGATTGCCATCCCGCCCCAATGCCGAAACCGGTCACATTCGCATTGCGGAATTCAGGCGGTCGATCATGGTCAAGGCGTGCTGCTTCTTGTCAAGATTGTAGGTATCGGTCTCAGATATGGCGTTCAGCGCCTCGTGCCAAGTGTCGGACAGCGTTTTCGCCCGCGCGAGATCCCCAGCCAGCGCGGCTTCACTGGCGCCGGTGGAGAGCAGATCGAGCGCGCGGCGGTTGAAGATGTCGAACTGGATCGCCTGGTCGCGGCCGGCGACGGCCTCGGCAAGCCGATAGGCTCCGGCGATGTCGCTCTTGCCCGACGTGACCAGGGCGTCGAGCGTGCCGGCAATCTCCAGCCCGCCATATTGGGTCAGAAGGATCGCATTGCGGGCGCTGCCCCCTGCCCGTTCCGCCAGTGCCGCGCGCGCAGCAGGATCGGAAGGTGGCGGCGGCTCGACGGTTTCCAGAACACTCATCAGGCTGCCGGCATCGAGCGGCGTCAGCCGCACCATCTGGCAGCGCGAACGGATGGTCGGCAAAAGGCTGCCCGGCGCATGGACGATGAGGATGAACAGCGTGCGGCTCGGCGGCTCCTCGAGGTTCTTCAGCAAGGCATTGGCGGCGTTGGTGTTCATGTCGTCGGCCGGATCGACGATCACCACCCGGTAGCTGCCGTCATGCGAGGTCAGCGACAGGAAGCGGTTGACCTTGCGGATCTCGTCGACGGTGACGACGGTCTTGAAACTCTTGGTCTTGTCGTTCAGCGGCCGGGTCAGGTGCAGCACGCCGGGATGCGCCCCGGTGGCGATCTGGCGAAACAGCGATGAGGCCGGATCGGGAACGGCAAAGACATCCGGCGCCTGGTCGAAGGCCGGATACTTCAACAGATGGTGCGCCAGGTGAAAGGCAAGCGTCGCCTTGCCGATGCCGACCGGCCCGGCAAAGATCAACGCATGCGGCAGTTTTCCCGAGCGATAAGCGGCAGCGAGCATCGCGGCCGCCTGCTCATGGCCGACCAGGCGCAGCGTCTCGGACGGCTCCGGTACACCGTCCAGTGTGTCGTGCTGCTCGGGAGCGATGCGTTCGAAGATCATGCGGGCGCCGCCTGTCTGTTGCGCGCGGGCGCCCTCGCCTCAAGTGCGGCGAACACCACCGCGGTGACGATATCCTCCACCGTAGCGGGAGGCGCCGACGCGTCGATCACGATGCAGCGGTCCGGCTCGGCGGCTGCGATCGCCAGGAAGGCGTCACGGCGGCGCTGGTGGATATCCAGCGTCTCCTTTTCGAAGCGGTCCGGACCGTCCTCGGCGCCACGCCGCGCGGCGGCGCGCCGCAAGCCCTCGGCAGGGTCAATGTCAAGGATCAGCGTCATGTCCGGCATCATGCCGTTGATGGCGACCTCCTCCAGACCTTCCATGAAAGCCGGATCGAGGCCGCCGGTGACGCCCTGATAGACGCGCGACGAATCGAGGAAACGGTCGCAAAGCACGATGGAGCCGCGCTCCACCGCCGGCCGGATGACCTGCTCGACATGGTCGGAGCGCGCGGCGGCAAACAGCAGCGCCTCCATCTTCGGCCCGAACGGCTCGGCGGCGCCGGACAGGAGCACATGCCTGACCGCCTCGGCGCCGGGTGACCCCCCGGGTTCGCGGGTGAGGAGGACATCGTATTTCTTGGCGCGCATCTTCTGGGCCAGCCGCACGATCTGCGTCGACTTGCCGGCGCCCTCGCCGCCTTCGAAGGTGATGAAAAATCCGCTTGCCAATCGAAAGGCCTTTGTCCTGCTTTGCGCTGGTGTCTTAGTCCGCGCCTGAGAAAAGGTCCACGCCGCGGGAACTCAACGCAGCCAGCCTACGGCCAGTTCCCTGGCGGCATCAAACGCTCGTTGCGGCAGGGTGCCTACGCCGACCGATTCGGCGGCGAAAAGCGGCGTTTCCTGGCTTAGCGTGTCGCCGATCCAGACGCGCAGCGCGCCGACGGGTTGCCCCTCCTCCACCGGCGCCGATACCGGCCCCTGATAGACGATCCTGGCGGTCAGCTTGTCGCGGTTGGCGATCGGCAGCAGGACGTCGATCGGCGCCTTTGCCTTCAGCGCTACGCTGGATTTGGCGCCGCCGAACACCTGGGCCTCGCCGACCACTTCGTTGCTGGCGAAAATCTCGGTCTTCTCGAAGGAGCGGACGCCCCATTCGAGCAGCTTGCGCGCTTCCTCGGCCCGCTCGCGATCGTTCGCCAATCCGCTCATCGCGGCGATCACCCGCGTCCCGTCATGGCTGACCGAGCCGACAATGCCGAAACCGCCCGTCTCGCTCGACCCGACCGCCATTCCGTCGGCGCCGATGCCCATGGCCAGCAACGGGTTGCGGTTCTTTTGCGAGATCTTGTTCCAGGTGAAATCGGGCCGGCCGTAATAGAGATAGAGATCCGGATATTCGCGCCATATATGCAGGCCAAGCTGCGCCAGTTCGCGCACCGTCGTCTGCTGGCCGTCGGCCGGCAGGCCGGTCGAATTGACGAATGTCGATTTCGCGAGCCCGATCTGGCGGGCGCGATCGTTCATCTGCGCCGCGAAATTCTCTTCCGAACCGGCCATGCCTTCGGCCAGCACCATGCAGCCGTCATTGGCGGCCTGTATGGTGACCCCCTGGATCAGATCCTCGACCCGGATCGCCGATTTGAGCTTGGCGAACATGGTCGACGTTCCCGACGGGGCGCCGCCCTTGCGCCAGGCATTCTCCGAGACCACGAAGGTGTCGTCGAGGCTCATGCGCTTCGACTTGATGGCGTTGAAGACCATCTCCATGGTCATCAGCTTGGCCATCGAGGCCGGCGGGATCGGTTGGTCGGCATCCTTGGAAAACAGCACCGTGCCGGTTTCGGCATCGATCATGAAAGCCTGCGTGGCCTTGGTCTCGAAAAGCTGCGCGTTGGCCGGAACCAGCGCGGCAAGCAAGAAGCCAAGGCCAAAAAGCCCGGCAAAAGAGTGGAAAAGGCGAAATCGCATGAAGAGGCTCGACCTGTTAGCCGGCAGAAACTTGCCGCAACGCTATCAGGCTTCTTCCCGGCGGATCAACCGCGCAATGACAAAACCGGCGTGCCTTTGTTGGTCAGTTGCGCACAGCCAGCGCGTCCGGCGCGCCATGCGACCATGCCGCGCGCAAGAGGTCGTCGACATTGCCATGGCCATCCGGATAGAGATTGACCGCGTACCAGTCATTGCCGTCGAGTTCGGTGCTCTGGATTTCGGTCCTGCCGAACGGTTCGAGAGCCGCAGCCACCCGCTTTGCCTCGGCAGCATCGTCGAAGGATCCGGCGGCGACATAGTCGGAAACGGCAGGCGATGCCTGCGGGTTGGATTTCTTCCACGATTGCAGGATGTCGGCTGGCGACATGCCCTGGTCGTCAAGCGCTGCAAAGACGTCGGCGCGCTGTACGCGCTCATCCGCATAGGAGAGCGAAGCCACGGCAAAGGGCGATTCCGGGCGCTGAGGCACGATCGGCCCGAATTCAGGCAGCGTCACATCGCTTGAGGCCGGTGCCTGCATCGACATCACTGGCTGTGTGTCGGAATTCGTCAACTGACCAGGAAACGGCACTACGGCAGGGGGTGCGCCAACAGATAGGCTCGGCGAAGGTCCGTTCATCGCCACCATGACGCCGGTCGGCAAGCCATCGGACGGGTCCGGGCGGTTGCCCGGGCGGTAGGAGGCGACCAGATATTGGTCGTCGTCGCCGTCGAGCGGTGCGCGGCCAATATATTCCACCTTGACCCTGGCCGTGCCGACCTTGGCATAGTCGAGCATTTGCGCGGCGCGTTCTGAGACATCGATGATGCGTCCCTCGTGATAGGGGCCGCGGTCGTTGACGCGCACGATGACCGAGCTTCCGGTCTCGGTGTTGGTGACACGGGCGTAGCTTGGCAGCGGCATGGTCGGATGCGCCGCCGTCAGATGGGTCATGTCGTAGACTTCGCCATTGGCTGTGAGACGACCGTGGAAGGCATCGCCATACCAGGAGGCGAGACCGACCTTGGCGTAGCGCTTGTCTTCCTTGGGGTAATACCACTTGCCGCGCACCTGATAGGGCTTGCCCAACTGGTCGCGGCCGCCGCCGCGCCGCATGTACTGAACGCGCGGGCTGGCCTTCACGCCGTACTCGGTCTCGGCAAAATATTCCTTCGAGCGAGGCTTCTTGTAGACCATGGCTTTCGGCTCGGACTGCGGCGACGCGCACGCGGCCAGCAACGCAGCCGAAAGAGCGCACAACACCAAAGCAGGAGCGCGACGAAGACGCCGATGCGTCGTGGTCTGCATGTTTTCCGATGTCCCCTACCGTCTCGACACAGGCGCCGCTTCTAGAATTTCGGCGGAGCCAGATGAGCAATGCCTGCGACGCGCCAATCCCCATCCCTTGTGCGCAGGAATTGTTTATCAGCGTATTAATCGATTGTGTCCGAAACCGGGCAGGAATGTGGCGGCCAGGTCCCGGGCTGGCCGGGCGCCTGTGAGGAGGCATCCGAGACCTCTGTCCTTTGGAGTCTGGAAGTGAACCTGTGGCATGAAGCGCGGCTGCCTGGAACCGACCGACCCGAGATACGTTCTGCGCCTCATGGATGAATTCATTGAACGTTTCGGGCAACAGACGTGGCTGCCCTTTTCCGTAATTTCAGCCAGGCTTTTGCTCGCGGCCGTCCTTGGCTCCATCGTTGGGATCGAACGCGAATGGCGTAACCGACCGGCCGGATTGAGGACACACATCCTGGTCTGTGTTGCGACGGCTCTAATTGCCATCCTCACGATCGAGATTACTCATCTTCACGTCTTCGATGGTCAGGAAATCGCCATTGATCCTATCCGCTTGATCGAAGCCACGACTGCCGGCGTGGCATTTCTGGCCGCGGGCTTGATCTTCTTCTCCAAGGGCGAGGTTCAAGGGCTTACCACTGGGGCGGGCATGTGGCTGGCAGGCGCCATAGGCCTGGCGGTTGGGCTCGGGTTCTGGCAGATCGCGGCTTTGGCTACCTTGCTCGCACTTGTCGTGCTGGGTCTTCTGCAACTTGTGCAGGTCGGCAGCAAGGATCGCAATTAGATCCCGGCTCCTTCGAAAACGGGTTCGCAGCTCCGTTCGGGTAACGAACGCCACCCCCTATTATCCATGGCAGCGCCGATGGTTGACTTGGCGATGGGCAACGCTCTAGAGAAATGAACCGCAAGCTGGTCCGGAAGGATAGGTATCATTCGATACCAACTGTCGTTCACTGGGTCGGTTGATGTTCCTAGATGATTGAAAAGTCACGTTGGAGGGATGGCCGAGCGGTTTAAGGCACCGGTCTTGAAAACCGGCGTGGGTGCAAGCCCACCGTGGGTTCGAATCCCACTCCCTCCGCCACTACTTCAAATAAGTTATTGAAAAACAGATAGTTATGTTGCCGTTGCGCTAAGACCCGCCATCAAGCCCACCAAACAATTTCTGACCAGTTTTCGCCGCCGCACGCCTCACCGAGCGGTCCGCCGGCAAGAACGAGTCCTCGCAAGCGAACTTTGTTCCTGATCAATGAACGCGCTGCATTCTGTTGCTAGGCTTTCTCGATGCGACAGCCATTGATCGGCCAAGGACGCCCTTCTTCTTTCGACGAATTGACTATGTGCTGATCGAACGGCAGACCGGTCAATTCGGGAGGGAAGAAATCAGGTTTGGGAGGATAAGCATGGGTGAGGATCTATCCGGTCATCATGCCGACCGCGTTCAGGCCGCAATCGCCTCGGACGCGGCGGCGAAGTCCGCGCTGGTCGCTTCCTGGCGACGGTCTTCCAATCTGCACCGGCTCGATCCGACCGATTGCAGCCCTCCACGCTATCTGACAGAGACGGAATTGGGACAGGCCCGGCAACGCATCGAGCCGCTTGTCCGGGCCGCTCAATTAAGCCTGGACAGGCTTTATCTTGCGGTGGGCGGCGTCGGGTGCTGCGTCCTTCTTGCCGATCGTGACGGCGTGCCGGTCGAACGACGCGGTGCGCCTGTGGATGATGAGACGTTTCATTCTTGGGGTTTGTGGACCGGCTCCGTCTGGAACGAACAGAGCGAGGGCACCAATGGTATCGGCACCTGTCTTGTGGAACAGCGCGTCCTGACGATCCACCGTGATCAGCATTTTCACACGCGCAACACCGGGCTGAGCTGCACCACGGCTCCGATCTACGACCACCAGGGCGATCTTGTCGCTGCGCTTGACGTATCTTCCTGCCGGGCTGATCTGACCGAGGTCTTCTCCAACCTTATTTCCATGGCCCTGGTCGACGCGGCGCGTCGGATCGAGGCGGAGAACTTCAAGATGGCATTCCCCAAAGCGCGCATTCTGCTGGCGCCGGTGCCTGACAAGGGTTCCGGCGCGCTGATCGCGGTCGATGCGGACGACCTCGTTGTCGGCGTGACCCGTTCGGCTCGCCTAGCGCTAGGAATTACGCAACTGTGTCTCGACAAGCCGATGCCTGCGGCCGATCTGCTTGGTTCGACGGAGAGCGGCCCCGAAGTACTGGCCGAGGCGGAGCGCGGCGTTCTGCAGCGCGCGCTGGCGCGGGCAGACGGAAATGTCTCGGCCGCGGCCCATGTGCTCGGCATCAGTCGCGCCACGCTTCACCGCAAGCTCAACCGCCTGGACGTCCACAGGTCCCACTGACCTTCGAAACGTCGCATGACTGTCGCAATTGTGCGACACATCCCGCCCGCACACTGTCCCCGGCGCATTGGCATTAGCGGTGGGAGATCGCAAGTCTCTTTCTGAAGCGTCGCATTCCGCGACGTCAGCTTTGGGAGGAAGACATGATGAACAAGGTTGAATTCTCACGCCCGGTCAAGGCGCCCTTCGACAAGCGCTACGGCAATTTCATCGGCGGCAAATGGACCGAGCCCCGCTCCGGCCGTTACTTCGAGAACTTCTCGCCGGTGAACGGTCAGCTGCTGTGCGAAGTGGCGCGTTCTGATGCCCAGGACATCGAGGCAGCTCTTGATGCGGCCCATGCCGCCAAAGACGCCTGGGGGCGCACCAGCGTTGCCGAGCGATCGCTCATCCTCAACCGCATCGCCGATCGCATGGAGGAAAACCTCGATCTCCTCGCATGCGCCGAAACCTGGGACAACGGCAAGCCGATCCGCGAAACGACCGCGGCCGACCTGCCTTTGGCCATCGACCATTTCCGCTATTTCGCCGGCGCCTTGCGTGGCCAGGAAGGCAGCCTTTCGCAGATCGACGACGATACCGTCGCCTACCATTTCCATGAGCCGCTCGGCGTGGTCGGCCAGATCATCCCCTGGAACTTCCCGCTGCTGATGGCCTGCTGGAAGCTGGCGCCCGCCCTTGCCGCCGGAAACTGCGTCATCCTGAAACCTGCCGAGCAGACGCCGGCCGCCATCTTGCTGTGGGCCGATCTAGTCGGCGATCTGTTGCCGCCAGGCGTGCTCAACATCGTCAACGGCTTCGGCCTCGAGGCCGGCAAGCCGCTCGCGTCTTCGCCGCGTATCGCCAAGATCGCCTTTACCGGAGAAACCACGACGGGCCGGCTGATCATGCAGTATGCCAGCCAGAACCTGATCCCCGTCACGCTGGAACTGGGCGGCAAGTCGCCCAACATCTTCTTCAAGGACGTTGTCGCCGAAGACGACGATTTCTTCGACAAGGCGATCGAGGGCTTCGTCATGTTCGCGCTGAACCAGGGCGAAGTCTGCACGTGTCCGAGCCGCGCGCTCATCCATGAATCGATCTACGACAGGTTCATGGAGCGTGCCCTGAAGCGCGTCGAGGCCATCGTGCAGGGCGATCCGCTGGATCCGGCGACGATGATCGGTGCCCAGGCCTCGTCCGAGCAGATGGAAAAGATCCTTTCCTACATCGACATCGGCCGCCAGGAAGGCGCCGAAGTGCTGACCGGTGGCGCGCGCAACGTCCTGCCCGGCGATCTGGCCGGCGGCTACTACGTCCAGCCCACGGTGTTTAAGGGCCACAACAAGATGCGCATCTTCCAGGAAGAGATCTTCGGGCCGGTGGTTTCGGTCACGACCTTCAAGGATGACGCCGAAGCGCTGGCAATCGCCAACGACACGCTGTACGGCCTCGGCGCCGGTGTCTGGACACGCGACAGCAACCGCGCCTACCGGTTCGGCCGCGCGATCCAGGCTGGCCGCGTCTGGACCAACTGCTACCACGCCTACCCCGCGCATGCGGCCTTCGGCGGCTACAAGCAGTCCGGCATCGGCCGTGAGACGCACAAGATGATGCTCGACCACTACCAGCAGACCAAGAACATGCTGGTCAGCTACAGCCCGAAGAAGCTGGGCTTCTTCTGATCGCGGCTTTGACTTACAGGCGCGGCTCCGCGAGGGGCCGCGCCACAGGCTGGAAATCGGAAAACACAATGCAGGCTAAGGTCGCGGCGGCACCGGCAGCCCTTGAACTGATCGCGCAGATCGTTGCCGAGCACGGTCCGGTGCTGTTCCATCAGTCCGAGCAAGGAAGGCGCCGCTGCAATCTCTACCTTCCAACGATGATCCTCAATCTCCTCATCGCACTCGTCATAAGTCTGACGGTTTTGATCCGCACGTTTGGTCTGATCGCGTCACGCACGCGACGGGACACCTGGTCGCGCGGTTTCGCATGCACGGACGCCGCAGCCGTATCGCCGCCATAATCAGCGTGGTGATGGGGCTCTTTGCCGTTATGACCGCGGATGTCTGGCTCTGGGCTGGCCTCTACCGGTTGCTTGATATCTTCGCTGATTTCGAACTGGGCTCTATTTTTCGACCATTACCTTTTCGACCGTCCACTACGGCGACATCGTGCCCGCCCATGCGTGGCGTGTCCTGGCGGCGCTGGAGGGCGTAAACGGGTTCTTGCTGATCGGCTGGTCGACCGCCTACCTGATCGCGGCAGGTACCCGCATCGGCCCGTTCAAGGCCGGCGAACATTTCTGACAGGAGCCAATGCTCAGACCGCCGCCGAATGCCTGGCTTTGCCGGTTTCGAAATATTTGTCGAACTTTGCCGCGATGCTTCTGACAAAGGGCCGACTTTCCGCCGGCACGACGAAACTGTCGCCATCAAGCTCGAGCAACCGCGCAGGATCATGAAGGGCTGTCGCACTTGCCTTGCCGAGAAGACTTTGGCCGGCTTCGCCAAAGCGCTCCACCAGCTCGATCGCCGAGAAGGCGAAATCACACATCAGCCGCTCGATGATCCAGCCGCGAACCCGGTCGTCCTGGGAAAGCGCGATACCGCGGACCGCGGCCAGCCCGCCGTCTTCGACCATGCGCCCATACTCGGCGGTCGATGGCATGTTCTGTGCATAGCCTTGCCGAAATTGGCCGATGGATGACGGGCCGAGGCCGATCAATGTCTCGCAGCGATCCTCGGTATAGCCCTGAAAGTTCCGGTGCAGAGTGCCGGTTCGGGCCGCTACGGCCAACGCATCGTTAGACTTGGCGAAATGGTCGAGCCCAATTGCTTCGTATCCCTGGTCCACGATCGCCCGCGCTGCCAGCTGCGATTGGGCAAAGCGCTCCGCCGGACCCGGCAACCAGGCCTCGTCGATCATCGTCTGGTGTTTCTTGAACCACGGCACATGGGCGTAGCCAAAAAGCGCTATCCTGTCGGGTTCCAAGGTCAGCGCCTGCGCGACGGTGGAGGAGACGCTCTCCCTCGTCTGGTGCGGCAGGCCGTAGAGCAGGTCCAGATTCACGGACTCGACCCCGCGCGAACGAACACCGTCGACTACAGACTTGGTCTGCAAAAAGCTCTGCTCGCGGTTGATTGCCTTTTGCACCTTCGGATCGAAATCCTGAACGCCGAGGCTCGCACGGGTCATGCCGATTTCGGCAAGCGCATCGAGGCGGGCATCGTCCATATCGTTGGGTTCGATTTCAACGCTGATCGTGGCGCCGGGAAGAAAGCCGAAGCTGTTGCGCAGGGCGGTTCCCAGCGCCACCATATCTTCGGGCTTGAGCATCGTCGGCGAACCACCGCCGAAATGGACGGCACGCACACGGCCTTTGCCTGCAACAAGACCGGCGACGGTAGCGATCTCGGCATGCAGTGAGCGGAGATAGATCCTCACCGGTTCGTAATGGCGTGTCTGCTTGGTATGGCAGGCACAGAACCAGCAAAGCTTGTCGCAGTATGGGATGTGCAGATACAGCGAGATTTCGTCGCCCTCGTTGAGCGCTTGCAGCCAGCCACGACAAACGGCAGCATCAACGCCTGGATGGAAATGCGGCGCGGTCGGGTAGCTCGTGTAGCGTGGAACGTTCTCACCGAGCCTGGCTACTAATTCTGGCCGCATGTCGCTATCCGATCCCCTTTGCATGGCGCGATACTGATCACATTGGGCGCGAGCGGCCTTGATTTCGGTCAAGGCCGCCCGCGGACAAACTGACGCAAGGTTCTTTTGTCCGCCAATGCTACCTTCCGGACAGATGGAATCTCTCGGACGATTAAGATGACGGTGCGCCAAGACGTTCACAGTTCCAGCATTCCAGTGCTTTGCCAGTCTTGCGAGGCACGGCACCGAGGCGTTTGCGGTGCGCTTGATCCCGACCAATTGGTAAGCCTGGCCAAGACCTCCTCGAGGCATACCGTTGAACCGGGCACAGAACTGATTGGCGACGCCGAGACCGTCGACAGTTATTCGAACGTGCTTTCCGGCGTTGTGAAGCTGACCAAGAGCCTTTCGGACGGGCGCCAGCAGATTGTCGGCCTCCAGTTCGCCCCCGATTTTCTGGGCAGGCCCTTCAAGGTGGAAAGCGCGATCAACGCTGAAGCCGCAACCGCGGTTTCCGTGTGTTCGTTTCCAAAGGCCGCCATCGAGCGGATGATGAAGGAATCTCCGGAACTCGAGCATCGTCTGCTCAAACAGGCGCTCAACGAACTCGACGAAGCCCGCGACTGGATGGTGACGCTCGGGCGCAAGAGTGCTTCGGAAAAGGTGGCGAGCTTTCTCCTGATGATCGCCAGGAACATCGATCCCACGCTGGACCCGGCGGCGCAGTCGACGACCTTCGACCTGCCTTTGACACGCGCCGATATCGCCGATTTTCTCGGCTTGACGATCGAGACGGTCAGCCGCCAACTGACCAGGCTGCGAACAGACAGCGTGATCCGGATCGACAATAATCGGCACGTGACGGTGGACAATATGGGCCGGCTGGAACGCCGCTCCGGCGCCTAACCGCCATCGACGACCCCGATCATCGGCAAGACGTGCTCGCGTTCGAAGGCGATATGCCGGCGCAAGCTTTCGAAGAAGCCGCGCAGCATGAAGCCGACAGCCTCGGCGTTCTCAACCGTCTCTCCATGGCCGATCGCCAGCAGGATTTCAGTCACCTCGCCGGCAAAGCATTCGTCCTCGACGTGTTCGGCGCGCAGTCGACGAGTTGAAGCAAGGTTGGCATCCCTGCCGGTCAAAGCAGCCTCGTAGGCCGGAAAGATCACCGTCTCCTCATATTGATGAATGTTGCGCAACAGCGGAACGATCGCGTTTGCCGCAGCCAGGCATGCCAGGCTATCGACCCTGGGCAGGGTGTCGGCTATTTTTTCCAAGGCATCGCAGAGCTGCAGCTTTTCCAGATGCGCACGTTTCATGAGCGCAACCGGGACTGCTTCTCTGCCAGATCGAACTATCGGCATCGATCTGTCGCGGCTCGTTTCGAACAGCCACGATCGCAGCTCCCTCTCCCTGTTCAATGACAGCCTCCCGATCCTTTGCAAATCCAACGCTGCCCAATCCAAAATCAAATGGCTTTGACATGGATCAAGGCGCCAGCCGCGTGACTGCTGGATTGGTGTCAGGCGGATTGACGTCCGCGCACAGGAATCCGAAGTCGGGGACAGGTCATGAAGTTCGGCACGCAAGTCTTCGCTTTGGCCCTTTTTACCTTTGCCGCCCTGGTGGCCGCCGGTTTCGGAGTGGACGAGCCCTTCCGGCAGCATATGTGGGTGCTGTTTCTTGTGCTGCTCAGTTTTGTCGCCATCCTCCTCCGCAACACGAGTTTCGAAGCTGCCGCTCCGATCGACCCGTCCGCCTACATGGATGGTCCAATCCGCTACGGCGCCATCGCCACCATGTTCTGGGGTGTGGTTGGCATGCTGGTCGGGGTGGTCATCGCGCTGCAGCTTGCCTATCCCGATCTCAACATCCAGCCCTGGTTCAACTTCGGCCGCTTGCGGCCTCTGCACACCTCGGGCGTCGTCTTCGCCTTCGGCGGCAACGCGTTGCTTTGCACGTCTCTCTATGTCGTCCAACGCACATGCCGCGCCCGGCTGTTCGGTGGCGATCTCGCCTGGTTCGTGTTCTGGGGCTACCAGCTCTTCATCGTCATGGCCGCGACCGGTTATCTGCTCGGCATCACCGAGAGCCGCGAATATGCGGAACCCGAATGGTATGTCGACATCTGGCTGACCATCGTCTGGGTCGCCTACCTGATCCTGTTTCTGGGCACCATCCTGAAGCGCAAGGAACCGCACATCTACGTCGCCAACTGGTTCTACCTTTCCTTTATCGTGACCATCGCGATGCTGCATGTGATCAACAACCTATCGATGCCGGCCTCCTTTCTCGGCTCCAAGAGCTATTCTGCATTTTCCGGAGTTCAGGACGCCCTGACGCAATGGTGGTACGGCCACAATGCCGTCGGGTTCTTCCTCACAGCCGGCTTCCTCGGCATGATGTATTATTTCGTGCCCAAGCAGGCCAACCGGCCGGTCTATTCCTACCGCCTGTCGATCGTCCATTTCTGGGCAATCATCTTCCTCTACATCTGGGCCGGGCCCCATCACCTGCACTACACCGCCCTGCCCGATTGGGCGCAGACGCTCGGCATGGTGTTCTCGATCATGCTGTGGATGCCGTCATGGGGCGGCATGATCAACGGCCTGATGACGCTGTCGGGCGCCTGGGACAAGCTGCGCACCGATCCCATCATCCGCATGATGGTGATGGCCATCGCCTTCTACGGCATGTCGACCTTCGAAGGCCCGATGATGTCGATCAAGACGGTCAACTCGCTGTCGCATTATACCGACTGGACCATTGGCCACGTCCATTCCGGCGCACTCGGCTGGGTCGGCATGATCTCGTTTGGCGCAATCTACTTCATGGTGCCGAGACTCTGGAACCGTGAACGCCTCTATTCGCTCAGGCTCGTCACCTGGCATTTCTGGCTGGCGACGCTCGGCATCGTTGTCTACGCCGCGGTGATGTGGGTGTCCGGCATCATGCAGGGCCTGATGTGGCGCGAATACGACGAACAGGGCTTCCTGGTCTACTCCTTCGCCGAAACCGTGGCAGCCATGCATCCTTACTACATCATGCGTGCCATCGGCGGCGCCATGTATCTGGCCGGCGCCCTGCTCATGGCCTGGAACATCGCCATGACCATCCTCGGCTACCAGCGCGAAGAAGAACCTATGCCGGGCGCCCTGCCCGTCCTGCAGCCTGCCGAATAAGGAGCCAGACAATGGGCTTGATGGACAAACACGCGCTGATCGAGAAGAACGCCACGCTTCTGCTCATCGGTTCGCTTCTCGTGGTCACCGTGGGCGGTATCGTCGAGATCGCACCGCTCTTCTATCTCGATAATACGATCGAGAAGGTGGAAGGCATGCGGCCTTACTCGCCGCTCGAACTTGCTGGTCGAAACATCTATGTCCGCGAGGGCTGCTACCTCTGCCACAGCCAGATGATCCGCCCGTTCCGCGACGAGGTCGAGCGCTACGGCCACTACAGCCTGGCGGCCGAGTCGATGTACGACCACCCCTTCCAGTGGGGATCGAAGCGCACCGGACCTGATCTCGCCCGCGTCGGCGACCGCTATTCCAACCTGTGGCACGTGGATCACCTGACAGATCCACGGTCCGTGGTGCCGGAATCGATCATGCCGAGCTACGCCTTCCTGAAGGACAAGCCGATCGCGGTGAAGGACTTCTCTACGCATCTGGTCGCCAACAGGCGCGTCGGCGTCCCCTACTCCGACGACATGATCGCCAACGCCAATGCCGATTTGATGGCGCAGGCTGATCCCAACGCCGACACATCCGGCCTCGAGGCCCGCTACCCCAAGGCTAAGATCGGCGACTTCGACGGCAACCCGCAACAGGTCACCGAGATGGACGCGCTGGTCGCCTATCTCCAGATGCTCGGCACGTTGGTCGATTTCAAGAACTACGACGAAGCAGCCGGCTACCGCTGAGGAGGTTTGTCCATGGATTACAATTTGATGCGGGAGTTCGCTGACAGCTGGGGTCTGGTCGCCATGGCGCTGTTTTTTGTCGGCGCAATCATCTTTGCCCTGCGCCCCGGCAGCCGCAAGCTGGCCGACGAAGCTGCCCGGATTCCCCTTGAGGACGAGTGATCATGAGCGACGAGCACATCGATGAAATCTCTGGTGTTTCAACCACGGGTCATGAGTGGGACGGCATCCGGGAGCTCAACAACCCGCTTCCGCGCTGGTGGGTCTGGACGTTCTACATCACCATAGTCTGGGCGATCGGGTACACGATCGCCTATCCGGCATGGCCTCTGCTGCACACGGCAACCAAGGGTGTGCTCGGCTATTCCAGTCGCAACGATGTCGGGAACGAGTTGTCCAAGGCTGAAGCAGCCAAGGGCAAATATGTCGCCGCGATAGAAGCGAAAAGTGTTTCGGAGATCGCGGCGGACGACACGCTGCGCGAATTCGCCGTCGCCGCCGGCGGTGCCGCGTTCAAGCTCAATTGCGTGCAGTGCCATGGTTCCGGCGCCCAGGGCTCCAAGGGCTTCCCCAACCTCAACGACGACGACTGGCTGTGGGGCGGCAAGGCGGACCAGATCCAGCAGACGGTTACACATGGCATTCGCTTCGCTACCGATCCGGATACGCGCCTGTCCGAAATGCCGGCCTTTGGCGACATCATCACTGCCGATCAGATCAAACAGGTCAGCGCCTATATTGCCAGCCTGTCCCAAACCGTCAGCGATCAGGTGTTGGTGGCGCCCGGCGCCAAGGTCTTTGCCGAAAACTGCGTGGCCTGTCATGGCGACAATGCAAAGGGCAACAAGGAACTCGGCGCTCCTGATCTGACCGACGCCATCTGGCTCTACGGATCGGGCGAAGCCGCCATCGCCGCCCAGGTAACCGCACCGAAACAGGGCGTGATGCCGGCTTGGGGCGCGCGCCTGGGCGAAACCAGGGTCAAGGAACTTGCGGTTTACGTGCATTCGCTTGGCGGTGGGGAATAGGAACGGGGGCCTATTCCCTGCCCTTCACCGTCCAAGCGACGAGGCCCGGCTCTGCCGGGCCTCGATCTGTTTGCGTGTACCCGCGATTGACCTGCATCAACGCGGCGCCATCCGGTCGGCGGCACAATCCGATCCACGCTGCATTTCGCTGACCTGACTGCACCAGCCAGGACATTTACCCTGGCGAAATCACGAGTTGCGCGACGGGAGAAACCAGTGCTGGACAATACGCAGGTAGAACGGCTCAAGGCTGAGGCGGTCAACTCCGCCAAGGTGCGCCAGCCAATGTATGCCGCGCGCAGGAAGATCTTCCCGAAGCGGGCGTCGGGCAGCTTTCGCCGATTTAAATGGATCGTGATGGCGATCACGCTGGGCATCTACTATCTGACACCGTGGCTGCGCTGGGATCGGGGTCCGTTTGCCCCCGACCAGGCGGTGCTGCTTGATGTCGCCAACCGGCGCTTCTATTTCTTCTTCATCGAGATATGGCCCCAGGAATTCTACTATGTCGCCGGCCTTCTGGTCATGGCCGGCGTCGGTCTTTTCCTGATCACGTCGACTGTTGGCCGTGCCTGGTGTGGCTACACATGCCCACAGACCGTATGGGTCGATCTGTTCCTGGTCGTCGAGCGCGCGATCGAGGGCGACCGCAACGCACGCATCAAGCTCGATGCCGGTCCCTGGACCACTCGAAAGCTTGCGCTGCGGGCATCGAAACACGTCATCTGGCTGGTCATAGCCGCAGCGACTGGTGGCGCATGGATCTTCTATTTCGCCGATGCGCCGACGCTGCTCGGCGAACTCTTCACCGGCACGGCAGCGCCTGTCGCCTACATCACCGTCGCGGTTCTGACGGCGACGACCTACACGTTTGGCGGGCTGATGCGCGAACAGGTCTGCACCTATATGTGCCCTTGGCCGCGCATCCAGGCAGCCATGCTCGACGAGAGCTCGCTCACCGTCACCTACAATGACTGGCGCGGCGAACCGCGCACCCGTCACGCCAAGAAGGTTCTTGCTGCAGGGCATCCCGTCGGCGATTGCGTCGACTGCAATGCCTGTGTCGCCGTCTGTCCGATGGGGATCGACATACGCGACGGTCAGCAACTCGAATGCATCACCTGCGCGCTCTGCATCGATGCCTGTGACGGCGTCATGGACAAGCTCGGCAAAGCGCGAGGACTGATCTCCTACGCGACGCTCTCCGACTACAACGCCAACATGATCCTGGCCACCGCCGGCGGCGCCAGCTCGGTCAACCCATCACTGGTCAGGACGGATGACGGCCTGTTTTCGGACAGGGTGGCGCATTTCCATATCAGCAAGATCTTTCGGCCACGAACCTATGTCTACATGGCCATGTGGTCGCTGATCGGGCTGGGGCTGCTTTTTTCGCTGCTGACGCGCGACCGGCTCGAAATCAATGTCCTGCACGACCGCAACCCGCAATTCGTGACGCTCTCGGACGGCTCGATCCGCAATGGCTATACCGTCAAGCTCTTGAACATGATCCCCGAACCGAGAACGATTATCGTCACCCTCGGGGGTTTGCCAGGCGCGGAGATGAGCATCGTTGGCGTCGATCTCCCCGCCGATCGCTCCTTTGCAGTCCAGGTCGAACCCGACCGGCTGAAGATGTTGAAGGTTTTCGTGCGCCTGCCCGCCGACCAGATTCATGGCCAGGCGCAGACCTTCACATTCCGGGTCGAAGACAAGGTCAGCTTCGAGTCCAACGAATACACCGCCACCTTCAACTCGCCGGAGATCGCCAGATGAACGCCACCACGCGAAATCCCCGCGAGTTCACCGGCAGGCACATGTTGGCCACCATCCTTGCCTTTTTCGGCGTGGTCATCGCGGTCAATCTCACGATGGCGACGCTTGCCAACACAAGCTGGACCGGCCTTGTCGTCGAAAATACCTATGTGGCGAGCCAGCAATTCAACAAGAAGGCCGAGGAAGGCCGTGCGCAGGCAGCGCTTGGCTGGACCGGCCAGTTGACCATCGCATGGGGCGAAGTCCGCTATCGCATCATCGACGCCGCGGGCAAACCGGTTTCCCTGCATGGCGTGAAGGTGCTGTTTCGCCATCCCGCTTACGAGAAAGAAGATGAGTCCGTCACGCTCGCCCTGGTCTCTGGCCAGGAGTTTGCAGCACAACACGTGCCAAGGGATGGTGTCTGGATCATCGAAATAGACGCCGATGCCGGCCTGGCAAGACCTTATCGCGACGTGCGCAGGGTCATGATTTCCCAAGGGGTGCTGAAATGAGCTGCTGCGCGCCGGGCGCTGAAATGGCGCTGGATCTGGTCAGCCCCGCTTCGGTCCTGCCGTCAAGCCAGGAGGTCAGGCTGGCGAGCCGGTCGCTGGGCGATGACCTTCATCAGACCGACCTGTCGGTACCGACGGTTCACTGCGGCGCCTGCATCCAGATGATCGAGACTGCGTTGGGGAAGCTCAATCACGTCCAGGCCGCCCGCGTCAACCTTTCAACGAAGCGGGTCTCGGTCCAGTGGCGCGGCGATGAGGTTCCACCATTGGTCGCAGTGCTCGGGCGCCTGGGCTACCAGGCACATCTGTTCGAAGCCGACACCGATGCGAAGGACAGGACGTTATCGGAGCTCATCCGCGCCGTCGCCGTTGCCGGCTTTGCGGCGGGCAACATCATGCTGCTCTCGGTATCGGTCTGGTCCGGCGCCGAAGGCGCCACGCGCGATTTGTTCCACTGGGTCTCGGCGCTCATCGCCATTCCCGCCCTCGCCTTTGCCGGCGGGATCTTCTTGAAATCGGCGTGGACTGCGCTGCGCCACGGCCGCATGAACATGGACGTGCCGATCGCTGTCGGCGTGTCGCTGGCCTACGCCATGAGCCTCTATGAGACGATCACCCATGGCGACCACGCCTATTTCGACGCGTCGGTATCGCTGCTGTTCTTCCTGTTGATCGGCCGCACGCTCGATCACGTGATGCGCGAGCGCGCCCGCACCGCGGTGAAGAGTCTGTCGCAGTTGGCCGCGCGCGGCGCCATGGTGTTGCGCGGCGACGGCGCAAGCGACTATTTGCCGGTTGGCGAGATCGAACCAGGGATGCAGTTGCTTATTGCAGCCGGCGAAAGAATCCCCGTCGACGGCAGGATTGCGCGTGGGACATCCGACGTCGACTGCTCCCTGGTCTCCGGCGAGAGCACGCCCAGAAGCGTGGCGCCAGAAGACACCGTGCAGGCCGGCGTGCTCAACCTTACCGGTCCGCTGACGATAGAGGCCACAGCCGCCGCGAAGGATTCGTTCCTGGCAGAAATGGTTCGGCTGATGGAAGCCGCGGAGGGCGGTCGCGCCCACTATCGCCGGATCGCCGATCGTGTTTCAGCGCTCTATGCCCCGGTGGTTCATCTCACCGCCTTCGCGACATTCCTAAGCTGGATGGCGGTGACTGGCGACTGGCACCGGGCGATCACCATCGCTATTGCCGTTCTGATCATCACATGCCCATGTGCGCTCGGCCTCGCCGTGCCGATCGTCCAGGTGGTCGCGGCGCGGCGCCTGTTCGACCACGGCATCATGGTCAAGGATGGGTCGGCCATGGAGCGCCTGGCTACGGTTGATACGGCTGTGTTCGACAAGACCGGCACGCTCACGCTCGGACAGCCCCGGCTCGTCAACGCGGCCTCGATCGATCCGGCAATGTTGATGATTGCGGCCAACATGGCCGCACATTCGCGTCATCCGTTTTCAAAGGCCATCTCCGGTTTTGCCACTTCTGGCGGGCAACTCACATTTGATACCGTCAGCGAGCATGCAGGGTTCGGAATCGAAGCCACCCACGCCGGGACCACCTGGCGACTGGGTCGGCGCGGATGGGCGGGATGGAAAGCCCGGACCGGTGGCGAAGGCAAGCATGGTTATGGCGGAACGGTTTTGACCAGGAATGGGCTGATTGTTGCTACCTTCGCCTTCGAGGATGCGCTGCGTGCCGACGCCAGGGCTGCCGTCCAGCAATTGAACGACGCTGGAATAGCGGTGGAAATGCTGTCAGGCGATACCGCCCATGCCTGCCAGGATGTTGCGAAAATGCTGGGTGTCGGCGACTTCGTTCCGTGTCTGCTGCCATCCGGCAAGGTTGAACGCATCGAGTCCCTTAGACGCGATGGGCATAAGGTCTTGATGGTCGGCGATGGCCTCAATGACACGCCGGCGCTGAGCGCGGCCCATGTCTCGATCGCACCGGCCACCGCCGCCGACATTGGCCGCAATGCAGCCGACTTCGTTTTCCTGCGCGAAAGCCTCATGGCGGTTCCGCTGGCGCTGGACGTTTCGCGCAACGCGGGAAACCTGATCCGCCAGAACATCGCGATCGCCATCGTCTACAATGCTGTCGCCGTGCCGATCGCCATTCTCGGGCACGTCACGCCATTGATAGCGGCGATTGCCATGTCGGCGTCATCGCTGCTTGTCATTGGCAATGCAATGCGTTTGCGGCGTTCCATGCCAGGTTCGCCGGCGAAAGAGGTTCGGACCTCCAGAAGATCCGGCATCAACGAATTCTCGCGATCCTCATGACGACCCTTGCCTACCTCATCCCGGTCGCCCTCTTCCTTGGCGCGCTAGGCCTGGGCGGGTTCCTGTGGGCGTTGAGAAGCGGCCAGTACGATGATCTCGATGGCGCTGCGGAGCGCATTCTAATCGACCGCGACGATGGCGCGGAGAATGCTCCTCGCTCCAAGTGACTCAGATCAAAGCGCTGCGGGTCGGGATGTCCCATCGTCGGCCGACGTAAGATCAGGAGGGTAAGGATGCGAGCCGAAGCAATCATGACGAAGTCAGTTATCACGACGGATGCGAACGCGACGATCGCCGAAGCGGCCGAGCTCATGCTTTCAAACAAAGTCAGCTGCCTCCCGGTAACCGACAGCGACGGTGCCCTCGTTGGAATTGTAAGCAAAAGCGACTTCTTGCGCCGAGAAGAACTTGGGACCCAGCGTGTGCGTCCGCGCTGGCTGGAGTTTGATCTTGGCCCGGGCACAGTCGCCGAAGACTATGCGCGCTCGAACGGACGGATCATCCATGAGGTGATGACCACAGCCGTCATTTCGGCGTCTCCAGGCGCCTCAATTGCACAGATTGTCAACTTGATGATGCAACACCGCATCAACAATGTGCCGATTGTCGATCGGGCCAGGGTCGTCGGCATCATCACGCGAACTGATTTGCTGCCTGTCCTGATCCGCGCCATGCCGAAACAGGGCACCACGCCACCCGATGACGACCTGATCCGCAAGGCCGTACTTGCCGAGCTGCAGGGACAATCGTGGGGCGGCGGTGACTTGATTGATGTAAGGGTCAGCGACGGCGTCGTCGAACTGACCGGGGCGATTGTCGACGAGCGTCAACGGAAAGCCGCGATCGTTGCGGCGGAGAACGTTGCCGGCGTCGGACAAGTCAAGGACAGCCTCTTCCTCCGTACAGATCCGCTCTCGGTGATGGTTTCATAGCTGCGGAAAAAAGCGGGGACGCCAAGCAGCGTCCCTTTGGGTTCTGCTCCCTTCCCACATCACTTAGACATGAGGCTGTCGGCGAGTTCCTCCAGCGTATAGCGCCCGTCATGGTTGGCGAGCACGCTGTCGGCAGCGAAGACGCCCGTCCATCGCCAAGCTCGAAACCGAGCGGGACTTGCTCGACCATTCTTGACGCACAAGATTGCCGCAGTCGAGGCTGTTTGTTGCTCCAATTAACACTCACCAATTTGCGCCAGCGCAAAGAAACGCTGCGTCAGGTCAGTTAGCTTCTGCTCATCCGCAACGGTTGAGATAGGAGATTGATATGATCACGCGACGCGAAGCCCTCTTCGGAGCAGCGATTGGCGCTGCCGCCGTGGCGGCACTGCCCGCACTGTCGGCAACGGTGACGAAAGCCGACATTCGAGGACTTCCCCGCGACAAGGTCAAGCTCGTGGCACCGCCTTTTGTGCATCCGCACGACCAGATCGCCAAAGGCGGTCCGAAGGTCGTCGAACTCACCATGACGATCGAGGAGAAACCGATGGTCATCGACGCCGACGGGACGCAGCTCAATGCAATGACTTATAACGGCTCGATCCCGGGCCCGCTGATGGTCGTCCACCAGGACGATTATGTCGAGCTGACGCTCATCAATCCCGACACCAACTCGCTAGCCCACAACATCGATTTTCACGCAGCGACGGGTGCGCTGGGCGGCGGCGCCCTCACCTTGATCAATCCCGGCGAACAGGTGACGCTGCGCTTCAAGGCAACCCGAACGGGAACTTTCGTCTATCACTGTGCTCCCGGCGGACCGATGATCCCGTGGCATGTCGTCTCCGGCATGAATGGCGCCATCATGGTGCTGCCGCGCGACGGGCTCAGGAACGACAAGGGCGAGCCGGTCAAATACGACAAGATCTTCTATATCGGCGAGAGCGACTTCTATATTCCGCGCGATGAGAAGGGAAACTTCAAGAGCTACGAATCGGCCGGTGATGGGTATGACGATATCGTCAAGGTCATGCGCGGGCTGATCCCGACGCACGTGGTGTTCAACGGCAAGGTCGGTTCGCTGACCGGCGACAACGCCATGAAGGCGAAGGTCGGCGAGACCGTGTTGATCGTCCATTCGCAGGCCAACCGCGATACGCGGCCGCATCTGATCGGTGGTCACGGCGACTATGTCTGGGAACAGGGCAAATTCGCCAATCCGCCGGCCAAGGATCTGGAAACCTGGTTCATCCGCGGCGGCTCCGCGGGGTCAGCGCTCTATACGTTCCTGCAGCCCGGTGTCTACGCGTACGTCAACCACAATCTGATCGAAGCCGTGGAACTCGGGGCGACCGCTCACTTCATGGTCGAGGGCGAGTGGAATGATGATTTGATGACGCAGGTCGAGGCGCCTAAACCCATCGCCACCAACTGACGGCACTCCAAATTGCCCGGACAGCGTCGCTGGCCGGGCACGGACAACAGACATGTCACCTCTCATCGTCAAGGTTGTCTCGGTCGCCATGGCGGCTGCAACGGTTCCGATGGGCTTGTCTGCCATCGGCCGGAACGGACATCGACAGTCCTACCCTGCCGCCACGACAGTTACCCTGGTCCCCGGTTCGATCACATATCCCCTGCCGGGCGAGTTCCTGAGGAATGGGCGCCCGCAAGCAAATCCGCGGCTCAGCCGACAGTTCAATAAACCTATCGAAATCATGACCTATCAGGTCAGCGCGTCAGACTATGCGAGCTGTGTGGCGGCTGGCGGCTGTCAGCCCGCACAGGAGACGCACGCGATCGCGCCCGATGCTCCCGCCACCGGAGTGAGCTATCTCGACGCCAATGCCTACGCCCAATGGTATTCGAAGGCGACAGGCGACGACTGGCGGCTGCCATCCGATGAGGAGTGGGCGTTTGCCGCGGCCGAGCGGTTCGCAGGGGAATTTGAGGGTGTCGAAAACGATACTAACAATCCCGCCAGGCGTTGGCTCACCAGCTACAAGGCCGAGGTGGACCTCAATCGCAAACCGGACCCCTTGCCCAGGAGCCGTGGCTCCTTTGGTGTGAATTCCTTAGGCCTCGCCGACTTTTCCGGCAACGTCTGGGAGTGGACTTCGACCTGCTATGTCCGCACCACGTTGGCTGTTGATGGTACCAGCGTCGAGAGTTCGGTCGACAATTGCGGCGTCCACGTCCTTGAAGGGCTTCACCGAGCCTACATGTCGAACTTCGTCAGCGACGGAAAAAGCGGCGGCTGTGCCGTCGGAACGCCTCCCGACAACCTGGGGTTCAGGCTGGTCCGGGAACATCGAGGATGGGCGAACCGTTTCCTCGGCTACCTCGGCATTGCGTGAAAAAACAGAAGCGTCCGCTCCATCGCGTTTCGCCTGCACTCCCGTCGCCTCACTGTGCCTTTGGCGTCATCAACGCGGTTCCGTAGATCAGGATGAAGCTTGCAAATGCCGCCACCCATGCGGTGCCGGCCATGTCGATCATCACGCCATACGGCACAAAGGCGGCCAGGATTCTCAATGATCCCGCCAGAAGGACGGTCACGAAGATGAACGAGGCGCCTTTCCCAGCCTTAAGCTTTTGCCCGGTATGCCCAAGCGTCGCGCGGGTCATCACGGCAAGCGTCATTGAGCCCACCGCGCCAGTCCCGAGCGCGTGAAGTCCTGCCGCCGCCGGCACGGCATCGGGAAAGAAGATCGACGCCGATACCAGGGCAAGACCGATCGGCACGAAGGCGTAGGCAAGATGCAGAACCAGCACCAGCGGATCCCGCAACGTGCGTTCGCCAGCCCAACGCCACAGACGCCATGCCTGGCAGACTGCCGCGACGGCCACGAGCGTTGCCGACACTTCGTGGTCGGGAGCGAGCGTCCACGCAGCCAGCGCAATGGCTGAGATGACAAGCGATGCGACGTCAAAACGATCGAACGGCGCAGGCAGCCGCCCAGGATTTTCGCGGACGAGCCAGTTGCGGGTGAAACTTGGAATGATGCGCCCCCCGATCAGTGAAATGAGCATGATCGCCGCAGCCATGCCGAGCCTGCGGCTGATATCGGATGTGCCGTGAAGGTGAGCCTCGATATGGAACGCGCCGTTGGCGCCGGCCAGGACGGCAAGCGGCAGCAGCACCTTGAGATTGCGCCAGTTCCGTCCCGCGACGATTTCGCGTGCCGCAGCGGCTGCGACAGCAAGCAGAAATGAACTGTCGATCACGGCTGCCGCTTCCCAGCCGATATCCGCCGAGAGGAAGACCGCGGCACGTCCGGCAAGCCACAGGACCACCAACGCCAGCAGGGGCAGGCCTTGCACCGGCAGCCGGCCCGTCCAGTTCGGAATGGCTGTCAGCAGGAACCCGGTAACGATCGCCGGCAGATAGCCGAACAGCATCTCGTGAATGTGCCAGTCGACGGGAACGAACGCACTGTGGGCATCGAGTTCGCCGGCATAGATCGGCAGCCAAAGCAGAATGGACAGCGCGGCATACAGCGACCCGAGGAGAAAGAAGGGCCTGAACCCGTAGGAAAGAAATGCGGGCCCAGCTAGGCCTGCAGGCGTGGAATCCCCATGACTGTATCCTCAAATGAACAGGGCCGGATGAACCGCCGCCCTCGGTCCGTCCGGCCCGTGCCCGCCCTTTTTGCGGCAGGCATGCCTGTATCGATTGCTGTCAGTTCGCAGGAACCTGGGTGAACAGGTCGGCGAACACCGTTTTTGCCTTCCCAGGATGCTTGACCGCCTTGGCGGAATCGAGATTGACCGGCTTGCCGACAACGATCAGTGCGACCATCCCCATGCCGTAGTGGGGCGCGCATTTGACGCCGTAGACGCCCTCCTTTGTCACCGTGACGGTAATTTCCTCGCTGGGCTTGCCCTTGAAAGGCTCAGCGCCATCCGGAAGCATGCCCTTGATCGACTCGGCGTCGTGTGTCTTGTCGGTCGGCACGAACTTGACGGTGTCGCCGGGTGCCGCCTGGACGAAGGCCGGCTGGAAAACCATTGCGCCTTTTTCGCCCTTGTTGAGCATTTGCACCACATGCTCTTCAGCGCTTGCGCCGCTTGCGAGTGCCAGGATCGAGATTGCGGCAGCGAGGATGGTGAGTTTCATCGATTTGTCCTTTGTTTCGTCTTCGCGGCATTGCGCCGTTCCATGCCATTTAGCCTGATGCGGCCGGCGACAATTTGCGCTGGCGCAAACTCGGGATAAGAAAGGTCTCCCGCACGACTGATGCGGAACCGTAGAGCCGTGAGGGATCCGCTTGGCTGCGCTGGACCGATCGCTGATTTCGCAGCTGCCGCTCTTCCAGGGGCTGACGCCGGACGAGCAGAGCGAGATCCTGCGAAATGCACGATCGTCTCGCTATGCCAAGGAGGCAGCGATCTTCGCGCAGGAAGCCGAAGCCCATTCCTTCTTCGTGCTGATCGCCGGGCACATACGGGTGGTCCGCACCACGCCGGACGGACAGCAGGTCATCGCCAGATACATCAGCGAAGGCGAGATCTTTGGCGTCGCCGCAGCCCTTGGCCGGACGACCTATCCCGCAAGTGCCGTCGCGGCTGTCGACTGCGTGGTGCTGGCCTGGGCCAACGCCCTGTGGCCTGATCTGTCCCGACGCTTCCCCGTGTTTGGGGCAGCCACCTACAAGACGGTTGGAAGCAGGCTGCAGGAGACGCAGACGCGGGTGGTGGAGATGTCCACGGAACAGGTGGAGCAGCGGGTTGCGCATGCGCTTCTGCGACTGGTGAACCAGACCGGCCGAAAAACGGACAGCGGCATCGAAATCGATTTCCCGATTTCGAGGCAGGACATTGCCGAGATGACGGGAACGACGCTGCACACCGTCAGCCGGCTGCTCAGCAAATGGGAAGAGAACGGAATAATTGTCAGCGGGCGCCAGAGGGTCACGGTCAAAGATGCGCATCGCCTTGTGGTTCTGGCCGAGAACCGGGAAAAGGACTGACCTTCATCGTTCACCTCGAATGGCCAATTCGAGTTCGACCAGAAAGTCGCCCTCATCGACTTGATGTTCCAGGCACGCCTCGGTCACCGTATGGAAAGTGCCTATCGGACAGCCGACGCAGAGCATCTTGTGTCTCAATACCACAGCGACCGTTGCCGGCCATTTCCTCATGATTTCGTCGACGACCATATCGGGGTTGATCGAGCTGCACTGTTTCATGATGACCCTCCGCGATTTGCGAAGCCTTCTTCATAAATCCGGCTCGGACTGCCTTCGTTGCGCTTACGCAACTTCACAGCAAATGCGATGAACCGCTCTCTGAGCAGGACTATTTTGCGCGAGGAATGGTGTTGGTCATCGACAGAGATCAACGCCGGACAACCGGATCAGATGGCGGTACCAACCGCAGCGCCAATGCCGGCGGTCAGCGCCATGGCCAATGCTCCCCAGAATGTGACGCGAACAGTTGCCCTCAGCACATTGGCACCGCCGGCTTTGGCGCCAATGGCGCCCAGCACGGCCAGGAACAGGAGTGAGGCAACTGACACCGTGGCGGCAAGCCAGGCGGCCGGCGAAACAAGCACCATCGCCAATGGCATGGACGCGCCAACCGAAAAGGCCGCCGCAGAGGTGAGCGCGGCCTGGATTGGCCTGGCCGTAGTCACCTCCGAAATACCGAGTTCGTCACGAGCGTGGGCGCCGAGCGCGTCCTTCGCCATCAATTGGTCGGCGACCTGCAAGGCAAGCGTTGGCTCCAGGCCACGTTTGACATAGATCTCCGCAAGTTCCTGCCGCTCGAAATCTGGCTGCGTCGCCAGTTCCCCTTTCTCGCGAGCAAGGTCGGCTTGTTCGGTATCGGACTGTGAACTGACCGAGACATATTCGCCGGCCGCCATCGACATCGCACCGGCGACCAGTCCAGCGATGCCGGCCACCAGAACATTGGAGGCCGCGGCACTTGCTGCGGCCACGCCAACGATCAGGCTGGCCGTCGAGACGATGCCGTCATTGGCGCCAAGAACGGCGGCGCGCAGCCAGCCGACCCGCGATACAAGGTGGTTTTCATTGTGCAGCCGGCTCATGGCATCACGGCGCGCGCCGCCCAGAAGGTCGCAGCATCCTGACCAGCACGTCGGATTTCATATAGAAGTGTTGCCACAGCGCCGCTGCGGCATGGAGGCCGACGACAATGATGATCACCGGCTTGGCGAGTTCGTGAATCTCCCCCATAGCTCGAAAGCTGAAGTACCATGCCAACGCCCCGGTAATCGGCATCCCGAAAATGAAAAGGTACAGCAGGAAATGGGCGGCTGCACCAATCCGCTTCAGCAGGACGCTTTCTTCGGGAGGCGCCGCGGGCACACCATCCCGTAGGCGGACTGCAATCCGCCAGATCGCCAGCACCAGAACGGCTAAACCGACATAGACATGAATGTTCGCGTTAAGGATGTCGCCAGCTGCCGGCTCGGTGCCGCGCGAGAACGCTCGGTAGGCCGGCTTGATGTCCTCACCGATTACAAGCTGAAGAACGATCAGCACCGCGATTGTCCAATGCAGCACTATCTGGGTTCCGGTGTATCCGGCCGGCTCGTTGGCCACAGTCATAGGCAGCTATCTCGTTTGACAGAACCTTCCTACCTCGCTGCTTATGCGACAATCTTGATCTAGGACAAATCAATTCCCGTTGCCCTGCGCTTTCACGGACACCTCGCAGCCGACCTAGGCTGACAGCCAGTTGTCAGCTTGGTCGTGGGATATTGCCTTCAAAGCGGACCCGATCGACCGCCTGCGAGAAATCAACGTGGAAGCATAATTCCGATGAAACAGATTGCCTTGTCACTTTTCGTAATTGCCGCCTCCGGCGCTTATGTCTGGGATCAGGCCGGCAAGGATCCGGCAAACGATATGCTTGGCGAAGCGCTGCCGGCCAACGCAGCCGAAGCGCCTTCCGTGCAGCCAAAAGAGCCGGCACCCGCTGCTGCTTCGCCGGTGCTTCGGACCTTGCCGACGCCCTCACGCCAGTTCAGAACAAGGTTCCCGATTGCCCGGGAAACGACGGCTGGCATAGCGCTGCCCACCGAACAGCCAAATGATCCCGTCAAGCAGACAGTGGTTCCGATGGCATCACAACCGTCGCCAACGCCACCGGCGCAGCCAGTGGCGCCGGCTGTCACCGATCCTGCGCCATCAGCACCTTCATTTGCCGTAACGCCCGCCATTTACATACCTGTCCCGCAGCCGAGGCCGGCACGCGTCGTCCGGGTGGGCATGAAGCTCGCCGCACATGGCTATGCCGATGGCGTCTACACCGGCCCCACGGCCGATGCCTACTACGGCATCATCCAGATTCAGGCCCTGGTAAAGGGCGGGCAGCTTACGGCGCTGAAGGTGCTGAAATACCCATCCGACCGCCGCACCTCTATCAACATCAACAGGCAGGCGCTGCCCATGCTGCGCGACGAGGCGATCAGCGCCCAAAGCGCCAATGTCGACATTATTTCGGGCGCGACGCTGACCAGCAGGGCTTTCATTCAGTCGCTGCGCGGCGCGCTGAAGAAAGCGTCGTCCTAGTTCCATGCGTGAAACGCGCATTTTGATGGGCATGCCCATTACGGTCGACGTCGGCCGCGCGTCGACCGGTGAGCTGATTGAGACGGTCTTCTGCTACTTCGAGCACATCGACCGGCGCTTCAGCACATACCGGGCCGACAGCGAGATCACGGCCATTAACTGCGGCGACGTTCCGGTCGTCGACTGGAGCGGCGAGATGACGGAAGTGTTCGCTCTCGCCCAACAGACGAAAGACGAGACGGACGGATACTTCGATATTCGCAAGCCCGACGGGTCGCTCGATCCTTCCGGCATCGTCAAGGGCTGGGCCATCCGCAACGCGGCAGGCATCGTTCAGCGAGCCGGCATCCGCGATTTCTTCATCGAAGCGGGAGGCGACGTCCAGTCCTGCGGCAGGAATGCCTCGGGCCATGACTGGAGCGTCGGCATCCGCAATCCCTTCAACGCGGACGAGATCGTAAGGGTGGTCTATCCCCGCGGTCGCGGTGTCGCGACCTCCGGCACCTATGTGCGCGGTCAACACATCTACAACCCGCATGGAATTGGCAGTCCGATCCAGGACATCGTCAGCCTGACCGTCATCGGCGCCGATGTGCTCGAAGCCGATCGTTTCGCGACTGCTGCCTTCGCCATGGGGCGGGTCGGAATACTCTTCATCGAGCAGACGCCAGGCCTCGAAGGATATGTCGTCGACGCCAATGGCCGCGCTACGCCGACAACCGGGTTCGGAGCCCTTTGCCTGCCATGATCAAGATCATCGACCGATTTCTCGATCACCTGACCATGTATCGGCTGGTCCTCTACTATCTGATGGCGCTGGTCGGGGCGGCGTTCGTGCTCGGCTTCGTCAAGCTGGTGCCACATGATCCGATTGCGCTCGCCTTCACGACAGCGCTGGCGTTGGCCGCCTGCTGGCTTACCAACAAGACTTTTGCGCGTATCTTTGCGGTCCCGGCCAACAACGAGTCTGTCTACATCACCGCGCTCATCCTGGTGCTCATCCTCGATCCGGTAGGCACCACGGACATCAAGGGGATCGTGGCGGTGGCATTCGCGTCCGTCTGGGCGATTTCATCCAAATTCATTCTCGCCATCGGCAAAAAGCATCTTTTCAATCCAGCTGCGCTGGGCGTGGCTCTGTCCGCGCTGCTGCTCGATCAACCAGCCACCTGGTGGGTTGGCGGCAATCTGCCGCTGCTCCCGCTGGTCCTCGTCGGCGGCATCCTCATAGTGCGGAAATTACGCCGGCTTGATCTTGTCTCGACCTTCGTTTCCGTGGCGCTGGCGACCATTCTGGCAACCACGGACCCATCGCAGTACTGGACCGCGCTTGCGGAGACACTGGGTTCGTCGCCTCTGCTGTTCTTTGCCTTTGTGATGCTGACCGAGCCGCTAACCGCACCGACGATGCGTTGGCCGCGTATCGCCTTTGCCGCCATCGTCGGCTCCCTGTTCGCTCCCAGCATCCATATCGGCTCGTTTTATTTCACACCGGAACTGGCGCTGCTCGCCGGCAACCTGTTCGCCTATGCGGCTGGCCCGAAGGGACGCTTTGTGCTGACCTTGGAGCGCATCGAGCAATCGGCCGTCGACAGGTATGACTTCGTCTTCCGGTCGCCGCGCAAGCTCGCCTTTGAGGCCGGCCAGTATCTCGAATGGACGCTTGGGCTCGATCATGCCGACAATCGCGGCAACCGCCGTTATTTCACGGTTGCATCAGCGCCTACGGAGGAAACGGTCCGCCTCGGCGTCAAGTTCTATCCGCAATCAAGCGCCTTCAAGCGCGAATTGATGACCATGAAGCCAGGCAGCATGATCCACGCCGCGCAACTGGCCGGCAATTTCACACTGCCCGCCAAACGTGAAACCAAGATTGCCTTCCTGGCCGGAGGCATCGGCATCACGCCGTTCCGCTCGATGCTGCAATATCTCCTCGACCGCAAGGAGCGGCGACCGATCGTCATCCTGTACGGAACCGAGGGCCAGCAGGACATGGCCTATGGCGACGTGCTTGCCGCCGCCAGGCAGGAACTTGGAATCAAGACTATCCACGCAGTAGCGCGCGGTGGCGAGCGCGGCCAATATCCCGGATACATCGATGAGCGCCTGATACGTCTGGCCATACCCGACTACCTCGAGCGCACCTTCTACATTTCCGGCCCGCAGGCGATGGTCAAGGCGCTGCGTCAGAAACTGCTGGCCATGGGCATTCGCCGCTCGAAGATAAAGGTCGACTATTTCCCCGGCTTTGCCTGAAGCACGCTCAACTGTGTCGCGGCAAGGAAATGGTTACAACCAGACCCGGTTCGGCGTTGGCCATGGCAAGGCGTCCGCCATAGGCTTCGACAATGTCGGAAACGATGGCCAGACCAAGGCCGTTGCTGCCACCCCTGCTGTCGAGCTGGACGCCACGCGACAGAGCGGTCTCCCGATCGGCATCCGGTATACCTGGGCCATCATCGGCGACAGTGACGATCACCTCGTCAGCGGTGGAGGATGCATCGACACGGACTGACGACTTTGCGTAGCGCGCGGCGTTTTCAACCAGATTGCCGAGGATTTCAGACAGGTCGCCTTCGTCGATTGGCGCCGCTAGTTCTGCCGCGACGTCCATCTTGAATGAAAGCTGCTTGCCGCTTGGCGTGCGTTTGACGACGGCAATGACGCCAGTCGCTACCTCCGACACCAGGCAGGATGCCTTGCCGGAGACGCCTGGCGCGAGGCGGGCGCGCGCGAGCTCCCGCTCGACATGGCGCCGGATCGCTCCGGCGCTCTTCTCGATCTCATCGGCCAAGTCCGTCTCGCCCTTCTTGCGCAACGCGCGGATATCGGCCGACAGCACTTGCAACGGCGTCTTGAGGCCGTGTGCCAGATCAGTGGCACGCGAGCGGGCTCGGGCAAGAGCCTTTTCCTGGGCATTGAGAAGACGATTGATTTCGTCCGCGAGCGGCTGCACTTCGCTTGGTGCCACCACATCGAGCCGTTCCGTTCGCTGCGCAATCACGCTTACGACGGCGGCCCGCAAGGTCTCCAACGGCGCAAGGCCAATGGTGATCTGGATGAAAAACGCGGCCATGAGGACTGCTGCGAGCATCAGGAGAGCCGGAGCGAGATCACGAACATATTCGCTTACGGACACCTCAACGGTTCGATGATCTTCCGCCACGATGGCACGAAAGGATCGGCCTCCGGCATCGATGATCGTGCGCTCGACCGCAATGGTGAGTTCTCCGCCCGGGCCCGTGAACTCCTCGACCGTTCGCAGCCCACCACTTGCGCTGCGGGCAGGCAGGAGCAGCTTGGCGTCCCACAGTGATCGCGAACGCTCGAGGCTGCCGGTGGCGATGTCCTCCACCTGCCAGTAGTAGCCGGACAGTGGATTGGCAAACCGAGGATCGGTCAGCACCGGGGTCACGACAAGGTGGCCGTCACTTGTGAAGGTCGTTGCGCCGATCAACTCATTAAGGTCGACCGTCAGTTCGCCTACGACGCGCCTCTCCACATGAAGTTCGAACAGATAGCGCAAGCCGGCGCCGGCGATGCCCAGTGCGGCAAGAATCGAGATGGTTGCTGCCAACCACAGCCGGAAGCGGATCGAGTTACCCATCAGGCGGCATCGTCGGGCATCAGATACCCGAACCCTCGCCTTGTCTCGATGACATCGCTGCCGAGCTTCCGTCGCAATCGCGCTACAATGACCTCAATCGCGTTCGGATCGCGGTCGTTGCCTGAATCGTAAAGATGCTCAGCCAGTTCGGTCGGCGCCACCACCCGTCCTGCATGATGCATCAGAAACGCCAGGAGCCGGTACTCCAGCGGCGACAGGGAAACGGGAATACCGCGCAGTGATATCCGCATCTGGCGCGTGTCCAGAAGCAGAGGGCCGGACCTCAGAACGGGTGCCGCCTGCCCTGCCGAGCGACGCAGGATGGCCCGCAACCGGGCGAGCAGTTCTTCCATTTCAAAAGGCTTGGGAAGATAGTCGTCAGCACCGGAGTTGATGCCCTCGACGCGCTCGGTCCACATCCCCCTTGAGGTCAGGATCAGAACCGGAAAACGGCGGGCATTGGCCCGCCAACGTTTCAATATCGTGAGGCCATCGAGCTTGGGCAATCCGAGATCCAGAATCGCAGCATCATAATTCTCGACATCGCCAGCGAACCAGGCAGCTTCACCATCCTTTGCGACGTCGACCGCCATTCCGGACGCCTTGAGGGCAGTCGCGATATCGGCAGCGATACGGGGCTCGTCCTCGGCGAGGAGGATCTTCATCAGTCGCCCTTCCCATCGCGCATGATGACGCCGGCACCCGCGTCGACGTCGACGGCCCTTCGCCGGCCATCGGCACCGACGACCTGGAACCGGTAGACCCATTTATTGGCCTTGCGGATGAGATCGACCGCCACGACATCGCCGGGAGCTTTGGCGCGGACAATGTCCAGTATATCGGCAAGGCCCTTGATTTCGCCGTGCTCGTACAAATCGCGCGCCCGGTCATGGTCGCCGTCATCGTCCTCATCGGCACGGGCAGCGACAGGCATGGCCAGGACAAGTCCAGCGAGACCCAGCACCGCCAAACGCTGCAACCGGCTTTTCATCGGCAAGGCATGTCGCACGTTCAAGCTTTCAATTTGCTGTCAATCATCCTCAGCCCGCAGCAAGCGAAGGGTCCATATCAAGGCATTATCGCGTCCAATCATGGCCGCGCCGAGAAGGATACCAGACCATGCGCAATTCCATGCTTGTCCTTGCAGCACTTGCAGGCCTCACGATCTTTGTCCTGCCGGCTGCCGCTGAATCCGGCGAAGGATCATGCGGGGCGCCATCGTCCGTTGCCCCGTCAGGCCCGATCGACTTGCAGGCCATCCCGATGCAGGACGCCACCACCCCGAAAGCCATCAAGAGTGATGACGATGCATGCGAAGGCCGCCAAGGCGACGAGGCCGACGAAAACGACTGATCTCTCGTCGCAGTGCGTGGCCCGCGACAGCCCGCGCGAACGTCGTCGGCCAAGGCTCGCTGCCAGGCTGGCAATTATCCAAAGTCCCAAACCAATTCTGGAGAGCCTTCGTGGTCCCCATTCAACACATCCACCCAATTCTTGTCCATTTTCCTATCGTTCTGATCTACACGCTTGCGGCTATCGACCTTGTGGCGCTGGCACGCGGCAGCTCCGTCACAAGGAAATCAGGCGCCGGCACGATCTCTACGTTTGTGGCCCTGGCCGCCGGAGTCTTCGCCCTTGGGACCTGGTTCTTCGGCGGTCTTGCCCTGGATCACGCCGAAGCGGCCGGCTTCAGCAGCGATATCGCGGGAATCCACGAAAGCCTGGGGGGTATCACTGCCTTTGCCTTCCTGATCTGGGGACTTGTGAGGCTTGCACTTTGGGCCCGGAATCGCGAGTTTCGGGCTGTCACGATCGCCATCCCTTTGATCGAAATTTGCGGAGCAATTCTGGTCACTGCGACGGCCTACTATGGTGGATTGCTTGTCTACGAACTTGGCGTGAATGTCGCCAAGACCGCTATTGCTGGTTGACCACAGGCGCCCGTCATTCGCGACCCCAACTCTGGACCATATGCCTCGATAGCAAAATGATTCAGATCAAGGCGCTTCGTGCATGTGGAGCCTAAGACGCCGGAGGTTTGGAGAAACTCCGGAGAGCGAACATGCAAGCCGCAGCCATAATGAGCAAGCCAGTCGTCGGCATCGACCCGTCCGCATCGATCGCCGAGGCGGCCGCGATGATGCTCTTCAGAAAGATCAGCGGCTTTCCCGTCATCCGGGGCGACGGCACCCTGGTCGGGATCGTCAGCGAGGGCGATTTCCTGCGTCGCGGAGAACTGGGCACGGAGCGCAAGCGCTCGCGCTGGCTGGAGGTTCTCGTCAGCCCCGGAAAGGCGGCCGATGAATATGTCCGCGCCAATGGGCGACGGATCGAGGAGGTGATGTCGCAAGATGTCGTCACGGCATCCCCTACCGCATCGCTCGCCGAGGTCGTTGATCTCATGACGCGTCACCACATCAAACGCATTCCTGTCGTCGACAATGGGAAAGTCGTCGGCATCATCACCCGCTCTGATGTTCTGCGGGCATCGCTCGGCGTGCTTCCGGATGCGGCCGCTGCAGCCATCGATGACGAACAGATTCGGCAGAACATCATGACCGAGCTAGCGTCGCGGAAATGGGCCGCCAAGGACTTGATCAACGTGACGGTGAAACATGGCGTGGTGAAACTAAGCGGCGCCATCTTCGACGAACGTGAGCGGCAGGCAGCTATTGTTGCGGCGGAAAACGTCGCCGGCGCCAAAGCGGTCAAGGATGATCTCTTCTGCGCCGATCCCGTGTCCGTCATACTTGTTTCTTAGCGGTGATACGACCACCACCGAGTTACTGTCGCGAGCGGCCGTGCCCTCGGCTTTCAACGCAGCATCAAGGATATGCCCAGGTCTCGTGCATGCCTCGCTGCGCTCAGACTGCGACTAAAAGTATCAATGGCCGAAGAGCAGCAGGGCGAATGCAAGAAGCGCGGTGCCCGCAACTCTCTCTGCCGTCCTTTTGCTTCCTCTGAAGCGCCGACCTAGCAAAAGCCACACTGATCCCGTGGCAGCTGTCATCGCCAGGAGCGCAACCCAGAAGATCCCCAGCGCGCGCGGTTCGATGTCAATCGGCACGATAGCCAGGCAATAAATAAAGGCCTTCGGATTCAGGGCACTGGTCGCCACAACAGAAATGGCGTCGCCGTTTTGGGACACGTTGATCCTGGCACTCGCCATGAGACGCAGGCCAAGAAACACGAGCCATGCGGCTGCAACCAGCCTCAGTATCTGAATGGCATCCGGCGACACAACGGGACGCAGCGAAAACCAGCACCCGGATGCAATCCCGTATCCGCATGCCTGAGCGGCCAAGAGCTTGATCGCATTCTGTCGTTTGACCGAAGCGGCCATCAAAAGGGCGTTGGTAGGCCCTGGTGCCACAAAGAGCAGAAATGCTTCCAGAAAGACCAGATCGTCCATTGAAGTCGTGACGCCCTCAAGGCTGACCTGATTGATGCACTACCGTTGGCCGGCTGCGTGCTGCAGTCGTGCGATCAGGTCGCTGTTGCGGCAGTAATCTGGGGGAGCATCGGCTTGCTGATGATCGTCAAGCCAAGCCGAGCATTCATCCTGATGGCCGCAGGCACGGCAGCGGTTCACCGCCCGATTGGTGACTGCCGCATGGTCTGCCACGACCTTCAAATGTCTGTTGACGCCGAGCGTCCGCATCATGCGACCCATCAGAGCCGTTCTGGCGTCGACCGAAATCAGGTAATCGAGAAAGCTCATATTGATCACTCCTGCCTACTCGCCATCATTGCCATGCTGGCGGCCAGCGGCGTTGATCTCGATCAAGAGGCGGCATCCTTCCCAACCTCTGAGCCCTTGGAAAGGGAGCATGCCGCGCTAAACAGAAGCGACGAGCCAGTCTATAAAGGGCCGCTGACCGGCAAGCAGTTTTACCCGGGCCAGATCTAGGTCCAGCCATGCACAGCGATCCACCTCGGGAAATGACTGCATGCGGCCGCTGCGTCGTGGCCATTCCATCTCAAAAATGTTGCTGCGCAAGGTCGCGACATCGAAATCGCCTTCAAGCGCGAAAGCAGCAATGAGTTTGCTCTTTCGCTGGCGCAACTCTCCCAGATTGAGCAGGATCCCTTTGGGCTCCCAGCCTGTCTCTTCCTGGAATTCGCGCCGCGCTGCCGCTTCCGGCAGTTCGCCTTCACCGTACTCGCCCTTGGCGATGGACCAGGCGCCAAGATCTCGGCTTTGCCAGAAGGGGCCGCCTGGATGGACAAGCAGCACCTGCAGCCCATGGATCGATCTGCGAAAGGGCAGAATGCCCGCGCTTCTTTTCATCATCGCTTGAAGCCTTCCCTCATGGCCTATGATCTCGGATAGGCCACGTGAGGCTTGAGCTCTCCGTCGATCAGCTGCCCCGCCCTCCTCCGGCGCGACTGGCGGCTCTCTTGCCCGAAGAACCAGCGCTTGGTCGCCTCCGAGGCCAGGACATAGAGCGCAGTGATTGCGACAAGCCCGGCAAGCACGGGCAGCGGCAAAGGCACGAAGCCGAACCAGGCAGCAAACGGCAGATAGGGGATGATGATCGCGACAACCCCGACAGCCAACGTAAGCCAGGCGAGCAATGGGCTCGGACGGCTGGTCCAGAAAGCTCTGTGCGTGCGCACAATGAGCACGATCGCAAGCTCTGTCAGCAACGATTCGACAAACCAGCCCGTCTGGAAGGCAGCCGCCGTGGCGTGCGCGACGAACAGCAGGAACGCGAACGTGGCGAAATCGAACAGCGAACTGACCAGGCCAAAGCTGATCATGAACCGCCGCACGAAACGGATGTCCCAGTGGCGCGGCCGGCGCAGCTGGTCTGGATCCACGTTGTCGCCTGCGATGGCGAGAGAAGGAACGTCGGAAAGGAAATTGTTGAGCAGGATCTGTGTTGCCAGAAGCGGCAGGAAAGGCAGGAAAAGCGAGGCGATAGCCATGCTGATCATATTGCCGAAATTGGCACTGGTGGTGATTGAAATATACTTCATCGTGTTGGCGAATGTCTTGCGGCCATCGTCGACGCCGCGCACCAGCACGCCCAAATCCTGCTTGAGGAGGATGATATCGGCGGCCTCGCGCGCGACATCGACAGCGGTGTCGACCGAGATGCCGATGTCAGCCTCATGGAGGGCGGGCGCATCATTGATGCCGTCGCCAAGGTAACCAACGACATGGCCCCTGCTCCGCAAGGCCTGAACGATGCGCTCCTTCTGGTTGGGATCGATCTCGACGAAAAGATCGGTGTGCTGCACGCCTGCAAAAAGCGCGCTCTTGGTCAATTTCGAAAGCGCCTCGCCGGTCATGATCCTGTCGGCGCGCAGGCCGACCGCCTGCGCAAGATGCGCGGCAACATAACGGTTGTCGCCCGAAATGACCTTTACCGCGATGCCGCGGTGGGCGAGCTCGGCAAGTGTCTCCCTGACGCCTTTCTTCGGCGGGTCGAGAAAAAGCAGGAAGCCCGCGAAGGCGAGCTCGATCTCATCTTTCCTGCTGAACGCTTTCCGGTTCTCAAATCGACGGATCGCCACACCCAGCACGCGGTAGCCGTCCGCGCTCCAGCGCCGGAATTTGTCGTCGATCGCCGCACGGTGCGTTGCATCGAGGGGTTCCAGCCCCCTGGCCGTGCAGACGGAGCCGCAGGTCTGGAGAACATTCTGCACGGCGCCTTTGGTGATCAGGAGATCTCCGGCATCCTTGCTCCGCACAACAACGGATAGGCGCTTGCGGATAAAATCGTAAGGAATCTCATCGACCTTCGTGAAGGCAGCAAACGATGCGCCCTCGCCCGGCGCAGCGGCGATCGCTTCGTCCAGCGGGTTCTTCAGTCCGGTCTGCAGGGTCGCGTTGAGACGGGCCCAAAGCAGGATGTCGGCTGACGGATTGGCATCGACATCGAGCCACCCGTCGAGGTGGATGACGCCTTCCGTCAGCGTGCCGGTCTTGTCGGTGCACAGCAGGTCCATGCTGCCCAGATTCTCGATAGCATCGAGACGGCGCACGATGACGCCATTGGCAGCCATCGCGCGAGCCCCTCGAGCCAGCGTCACACTGATGATGGCCGGAAGGAGTTCCGGCGTGAGGCCAACCGCGAGCGCCAGCGAAAACAGCAGCGATTCAATCAGCGGTCGATGCAGCATCAGGTTGGCGAAGAACACCAGGATGACAATCGCCAGCATGATCTCGGTCATCAGATAGCCGAACTGTCTTATCCCCCGGGCAAACCCCGTTTCGGGGATCTTTCGCTCCAGGGCCGCGGCGATCGATGCGAATTCGGTGCGGGCGCCTGTCGCCGCGGCAAGCACAGTCGCGGTACCGCTGCGAACCGATGTGCCCGTGAAGACTGCATTGGTGCGCTGGGAAAGCGAAGCCTCTGGCCCCGACCGCCCCGGTGTCTTCACCGCGGGAAAGGTTTCACCGGTCAGCAGGGCCTCGCTGACATTGAAATCGCGCGCGTCCAGAATGATACCGTCCGCGGGGATGAGGTTTCCTGCTGAAAGCCGGATGACGTCGCCCGGCACGATGTCTTCGGCAGCAATCGAACACTCGACGCCGTCACGCAACACAATGGCCTTGCGCGAAATACGCTGTTTCAGGGCCTCGGTCGCCCGCGACGCGCCATATTCCTGGGTGAAGCTCAGGATGCAGCTTGCCAGCACTATCGCACCGATGATCGCAGCCTCCTGGCCCTCACCGACGAAAGCCGACACGCTGGCTGCGAAAATGAGGATCAGGACAAGCGGGCTGCGGAACTGGCGGGCAAACATGACCATGGCCGACGCGCTCGACTTCGACGCCGGTGTGTTTCGACCGAATTTTGCCAGCCGCGATGCGGCCTCGGAGGCGGCAAGCCCCGATGGCGACGTCTCGAGGCTCCGCAGGAGGTCATCAGTCTCGATCGACCAATAAGCGGCGCCGTCCGGCGGCACGGATTGCTGGTCAGCTTCGCCTGTCATCAATACGACAGGAAGCGGCTGATGCCGCTCTCTTCGATCAGCGTGCGGGTGACGCCGCCAAACGCCCATTCCCGCAAGCGGCTGTGGCCGTAGGCGCCCGAAACGATCAGGTCCGCGTGAATCGAGCGTGCGAAAGTCACCAGCCGGGCGCCATCAGCCTCGCCGGAGATCAACTCGGTTCGCGCCTTGATGCCATGGTGCCCAAGAAAGGCGGCGACATCGTCGAGGCTGTTACGAATGCTCTCGTCACGACTGTTGTCAATTGTGGCGACGACAACCTCGTTCGCCTTGGCCAGAAACGGCAGTGCATCGGCTATCGCCCGCCGTGCCTCCCTGGTGTCCTTCCAGGCAACCAGCACGGTTTTCGCGCGGATATGCTCCATATTGCCGGCAGTGACCAGAACTGGCCGCCCGGTCCCGAGTGCTAGGCTGCCAATGTCGACAGCGCGAAAGACATTGTCTCCATCGCCACCACCGGTGACGATGAGATCGGTCGCGGCCGCTTTTGCACTGAGCAGGCGGGTTGGACTGCAGACCGCTTGCCCCCATTCGCTTGTGATCGAAGCTGGGACAAGCGTCTCGAACACGTCACGTAATTCGGCGAGCCGCTTTTCGATTTCCGTTCGTTGGATCTGCATGACCTCGCCCTCGTAGACCATGCCGTCGCCTGTTGCGACCAGAGGCGGGACGTCAGCGGCCGCCAGGCCGATCAGATGCGCTCCAAATCGTTCGGCAAGTTCGATCCCAACCTGAACAATGGGCGCAGGAGCCCCATCGATGGCGAGGTTTACGATAATTGACTTGTAGGACATTGCGGATGCCTTTCGATGAAACGGCGCAATTGCGTGATGGATCGCATTCGTCAGCGTCCGGTGCCTTGATGCGCGTCAAAGACCCGCCAATTGCGCCTACCAACGGAATCTCTTGCGGAACCGCCGTCGCGATCTGTTTTGCCTGTGCGATGAGAAGTGATAGGTAGCCCCGGTAGCACCGTCTCGAACCCAGGAATTTCAGGTGATCAAAGACGAAGCGCTCAGTTTGTCGCCCGGTGGGACGACACTGAAAGCCCTCTTGTCGCGGATGTTCGATCAGGCTCCGGGCTTCATCGCGCTCATGCGCGAGCCGGGTCACGTTTTCGAACTGACCAATGCCGCCTACCAGCGGTTGATCGGCAACAGGCAGGTGATTGGAAAGTCAGTCCGGGAAGCCTTTGCCGAGTTCGAAGGAGATGAGTTTTTCGGGCATCTGGACCAGGTCTACACGACCGGCGAGCCATACAGAGGCCAGGGCGTAAAGGTCGGCCTTCGCAACAAGGCCGACGGGCCGCTCGAAGAGCGCATCCTTGATTTCGTCTATCAGCCCATCAAGTCCGACGATGGCCGTATCACCGCGATCTTCATCGAAGGCACGGATGTCAGCGAACTCTCCTTTGCAAACGCAGCTCTTCGGCTGCGTGAGGACCATTTACGATCGATCCTGGCAACAGTGCCGGATGCAATGGTCGTCATCGATGAGCAAGGCGGGATCCAATCGTTCAGCACAGCCGCCGAAACATTGTTTGGCTATCAGTCAGGTGAGGTCATTGGCCAAAACGTGAAAATGCTGATGCCCCCGCCCTACCGCGACGAGCATGATGCCTATCTGCTTCGCTACCTGACCACCGGAGAGCGCCGGATTATCGGGCTCGGGCGCACCGTCACCGGGATGCGCAAGGATGGTTCGACCTTCCCGATGGAGCTTTCCGTCGGCGAAATGAATCCTGGAACCGGACGCTTCTTTACCGGCTTTTGCCGCGACCTGACTGAACGCCACCGGGCGGAAGCAAGAATCCAGGAGCAGCAGCAGGAGTTGCTTCACATGGCGAGGTTTACCGCACTCGGCGAAATGGCCTCGACGCTTGCGCATGAGATCAACCAGCCGCTTACCGCCATCACCAACTACCTCAAAGGCAGTCGTCGGCTGCTCGAGAAGAGTACGGAAGAAAACGCGCCTATGCTGCGGGATGCCGTGGAAAAGGCAGCTGAGCAGGCCCTACGGGCAGGAGACGTCATCCGTCATCTCAGGGATTTTGTTGCAAGGGGCGAAAGCGAGCGTCAGGTCGAACGATTGCCAGCGCTGATTGAGGAAGCCTCATCGCTGGCCCTGGTCGGTGCGAGGGAGACAAATGTCCTCGTCAGCTACAAGCTTGACCCTGCCGCCGAACTGGTCTTGACCGACCGCATCCAGATTCAGCAGGTTCTGCTCAACCTGATGCGCAACGCGGTGGAGGCCATGCAGGATGCACCGCGCCGCGAATTGAAAGTCACAACCGTTGCTCGGGATGATGGGATGGCAGAGGTAAGCGTGATCGATACCGGCCCAGGTCTCGCGCCGGAGGTCTCGGCTCAACTGTTCCAGCCATTTGTCACCACAAAGAAGCAAGGCATGGGTGTCGGCCTTTCCATTTGCCGCACCATCGTGGAATCGCACGGTGGTCATATATGGGCCGAGGCAATGCCGGCCGGCGGGACCGCTTTCCGCTTCACCTTGCGCATCGTAGATAAGGAAGAGGTCACAAATGGCCGAGAGTGATCTGGTGGTACACGTGGTCGACGACGACGTCGACGTTCGCAAGTCGCTCGGTTTTCTGCTGGCCACGGCAGACTTCGCTGTACGCCTGCACGAATCGGCCACAGCTTTCCTCTCGACGGCGACGGGCAGTCTCGACGGCTGCATTGTTACCGATGTGCGCATGCCGGGCATAGACGGCATCGAGTTCCTGCGCCAGCTCAGAGCAGGCGGGCATAGAATCCCGGTCATCGTCATGACTGGCCACGCCGATGTGGCGCTAGCCGTTCAGGCAATGAAGGAAGGCGCTTCCGATTTCATCGAGAAGCCGTTCGACGATGAAATGCTGATCGAAGCGATTCACTCCGCTCTGGCCAACCGCAATCAGCTCAATGCGGCGCATCCGCAGTCAGCCGATATCCGCGGGCGTCTGTCGACCTTGTCGGAACGCGAGCGGCAGGTCCTCGACGGGCTCGTGTCGGGTCTGCCGAACAAGACGATCGCCTATGACCTAGGAATCAGCCCGCGTACAGTCGAAATCCATCGTGCCAATGTCATGAGCAAGATGGGCGCCGGCAGTCTATCACATCTTGTGCGCATGGCGTTGATCGTGGAATCCAGACCCTAGGGAGAACCTTCTAAAGGATTGCCAGTTCTGGCCTGAACCTTCTCAGACTCCCACTCGCGCCAGTGCGTCGGCCGGATGTCAACACGGGCGCCGGTGGTGGCGTTCTTCCAGCCTTCTCGACTCCTTACGCACGGAAATACCAGTGCATGCGTCCCCTCTTCGTCGAAGACGGCGAGTTCGAGGTCGCGACCATACGGTGCGCTTAGGATTGGGTTCCACATCGTCTTAGCTTTGAGGAAAACAGCGCAGCGCGCTTTGACATGGATCATTTTCGAGGATTGCTGAACTTTTGTCCGCAAGACGGCACCCTGCCTTGATCTTGATCAAAGACGCTTCCGTCGAGCAGTCTATCGTTCCATTTCAAAGGAGAATTGCGATGCAGAACATCAAGGTCGACGAGGCGCTGTGGGCGTCCAGTATGTTGCCCGAGGGCATATACCGGAGCGTCGGTTCATTGCCAGCGGCGACACAATCAAGGCCAGCGAGCGAATAGCCGAGTTCGCGTCGAAGACGCGCTTCACGAGATTGTCGCGCCGGCAGGTGGCCGCGCGACGATTGTCGCCGCAGCAAATGCCGTTATCAAACCCGGCTCGATCCTGGCAACGCTGGAGTTCCAATCCGCGTGAAGCATTCGAGCGCGACAATTGCGCTCATCAACAATAACTCAAGGACGTTAAGACATGCAGACCCAACATGCCGTCGCTTGGCTCGACCATCGCGAAGCCAAGGTGTTTTTCTTCAATCGTGAGTCAGCCGAAAGCGTGAGGCTTGCCACTACGCTGGCGCATCATCAGACTCATAACAAGGCAGGCAGCATCGACGGCAAGCGTGCGCCGGAAAACGAAGCCTTCTACCACGATGTGGTCAACGCCCTGCAGCCGGCCAAGGAATGGCTGATCGTGGGACCAGGATCGGCAAAGGATGAGCTGGCCAGGCATATCCGCGACCACCATGCGCACTTGAAGGACCGCATTCTCGGTGTTGAACCCGCGGAACATCCTACGGAGGCCCAGATCGTGGCGCACGCGCGGTCGTTCTTCCGTGCCGCTGACCGGATGTTGCGCTAGCTCCATCTGGAGTTGCTCTGATGGAGACTGCAAGGTCGATTACATGGTACAGAGCGACCTGGATAAACTCCGATCGCGCTGCGATCTGTCAGGCTCGGTCGGTCGCTGCGCCTATGACCTCGATCACGGTTGCTGCAAGCTGCCGATGTAAGCGATTATCGCCTCGATCTGGTCAGGGCTCGCAACCCATTCGGGCATGTCTGGATGGCCCGTCGAAATTCCCTCGGCGAGGGCTTCCTCGAGATCCGCGATCGGATAGCGCTTCGACAAGGTGCGAAACGCCGGTGCGTCGGGATGGGTGCTTTTATCGGTTTTTCCAATGGAGTGGCAGCGGGCACAATTGAACTCGACCAAGGTATGACCGCGTTCCGTCAGGCTGTTGGCCTGTGCGGGCAGCACGGAACCAACCAACACCACCGCAGGGGCGCAAACCGATCGAAACCACCACCGCCAGCAACGCCCTTTGCCCATATTGCTGCTCATGGTTGCGCCCTTCGATTTACGCGACTGTCTTCGCCGCAGCGTCCTCGATTGCTGCATGCCGAATTGCGACGGTCGGGGATGGGTCAGCATGATCGGCACTCCATTGTGATTGGTGCAAACAAAAGTGTTCGTCATGCGACGCTAACACTGTTCGTCGCCAAGTCGTTGATCCGGATCAACAGATGCTATCGGGCCTGCCGATATCGTTCCCGCGTTTGACACGCATCAAGGTCGCTGCCCGTTCTTCGTGGCTAGCTCGGTTGAACACAAAGGGGCTACCGCGATGGCTTTCAAAACGATCATGGTTCAACTGGACGTGGACACCATCGCTGCGCCACGCATCTCCATGGCTTGGGATCTTGCTCAACGACATAATGCCGATCTGATCGGATTCTGTGCAGCGGAGCCGCATTTTGTCATGCCAACCGGCACCGATGACCAGGCCGCGACCAAGGCGTTGTGGTGTCAGGCGGAGGAGATAGAGGGCCGCCTCAACTGTTTGAGAGAGGAATTCCTGAGCACGGTCAACGGCAGCAATCGCGCCTCGTGGCGCGGAGAAATAGGACATCCCACTCGCCAGCTCGCACTCAATGCGCGTGCCGCCGACCTGATCCTAACTGGCTCGCCGGCGGTTGACCTGATCGTCGACCATCATCGTATGCTGGATCCGGCAAGTCTCATTCTTGCAGCCGGCCGCCCGATACTTGTGGCGTCGGAAACCTCTGCCCCGATCAGAGCTGAAAGCATCCTGATAGCATGGAACGATACGCGGGAAGCACGCCGCGCTGTCGTGGACGCAATGCCCTTTCTGGTCGAGGCCAGAAATGTTGTGGTCGTATCCGTAAACAGGGGAAACGCCGCGCCTCCGGACGATGTTGCGGACGTCGAGCGCTTCCTGGCACGCCACGGGGTGAAGGCGAGATCGGAAGTTTTGGATGCGCACTTCTCCGAGCCGGCGGACCTGCTCCTCCAGATTGGTAGGGAGAATGCCGCTGATCTGATTGTCCTGGGTGGCTATGGCCACAGCCGTGTCCGTGAAATGACCTTTGGCGGCGTCACGCGTTCAGTGCTGCGCAGCGGATCGTTGCACCGCTTCATCTCGAACTAAGCAATAAGGCGTCTTGGCTCCCTGACGTTGACATGGATCAAGGTTGGCCTTTCCGGCGAACAGCTACATTACCTTTGCCAAGTTGAGCGTAGCCGCTGATTGAGGGCGCAAGACACCGCGGGCAAACGCGGGCGCGCAGAGCGATCATCATGCAGACGACAAGACTTGGTAAGGGGCCGCCGCACTGTCCTTGGGCCACGGATGAAAATCCAGGCGGCGGGCATGGTGTGGCGGCACCAACGGATTGCTCGACAGCAATAGGGATTGCCGACATGAACTATCAGCGGTTCTTCGAGGAAGCGATCAACCAGCTCCACGCCGAGCGGCGCTACCGGGTTTTCGCCGATCTCGAGCGCATTGTCGGCAAGTTTCCGCGCGCCATCTGGCGTTCAAACGGCCGCGCCGAGGAAATCACCGTCTGGTGCTCCAACGACTATCTCGGCATGGGCCAGAACCCCGATGTCATCGCCGCTTT